>DAOPYU010000085.1:0-13072 GCA_035353095.1 Candidatus Sumerlaeota bacterium
GGGTGGAGGCGGCTCCGTCGGCTGAGCCGTTGAAAGTCGCCGCCTCCGGGGAACCGGTCGAAACCGCCACGTCCGCGACGCAGCCGGTGGTTCCTGCCGAAGAGAAGAAGGGGTGCGCCTTCCAGATCCGGGTCATGTGGCTCGAGACGAACCTGCCAGTCGAGGGGGCGACGGTCACCCTGATCCCGGAACCGAACGGGAAGACGCCGGGCAACTCCCCAGGGCCGGAAGGCCCCCCTGAATCGAAAGTCCCTGAACCCGAGCGATTCGACTCCGCGTCAAAAAACGTCCAACCGGGTGAGAAAACCCAGGTGAAAGAAACCGTTCAACCCCCGATCTCCCTCACCGGCCTGACCGACACGACAGGTACCCTGTCCCTGGAATGTCCGCCCGATCTGGCGACAACCGGGACGCTGCGGTGTCAGGTCATGGCCGAACACCCGGGAGCGGTTCAGGTTTCGTATCGAGGGATGACAGTCTCGACCTCCAAAACGCTCCATCTCACTCTGCAAAGGGCGTACGGTTATTTCGGGACGGTTTACCGGCGTGACGCGGCGGGAAAGTTTGTACCGGCGTCGGGCGCGACAGTGTCGGCGGTACCGGCGCTTGTTGGATCGTTTGGCCGGTCGAATCCATCGGCCACGGCGACGAGCGACGCGGAGGGACATTACATGATCGCCTCCCTGTCCGACAATATCGTCCATTTATGGGGACAGTGGGAGGATCAGGTCACGGTCGAGTCGAAACTCCCTGTCATGGGAAAACCGGTCGAACGGAGCGGTCCGTTCGATCTCTACCTGGAACAGGGAGCCTCGCTCACGGCTCTGGTAAGTGACAAAGCCACCCTCAAACCGATCCCCGGCGCGACGGTCGAGGTGAAGTTCGCGGGACAACTGTCCCGTTCTGTGAAGGCGGACTCGGAGGGGTTCGGCGAGGTCAAGGGCCTCCCCCTCGGCCGGATTGAGGTCGTCGCCAGCGCGGAAGGGTATGCGGAAGAATTCGCTCCGATGGAGGTTTCGACCGACAGCAAAAGCAACACGGTCCCCTTTTTCCTCGATCAAGGAGGGCGAGTTCGCATCCTGACCGTTGGCGCGGCCGACAACAAACCCCTTGCCCATGTCCCGTTACAAGTCCGTGGAAACACCGTAATTGAAACCATCAGTGATTCTGAAGGGATTGCAATAGTGGACGGTCTTAAGCCCGCCATCAAATGGGGAATTATGCCGGCGGGAGATTATGAAAGTATCCGGGTTCCCCTTGCGGATGGTAAAATATCCAAAAATGAGGTACCCTCATTCATTCCCGACCCGCAGAAGACTGTCGAAGTCACCGTGCGTGTTGCAAATAAGGGACAAAGTTCATCGCGGCATAAAACCAATGATCGTGATTTTGTATCGGTCGAAGGAACCGTTGTCAATGAATTGGGAGAAACAGTCCAGGGGGCAATCGTAACCGCAAGTTCAAGATGTTGCCGTTCAAGTGTGGTTACAAACACCTCCGGTGAGTATCGGATAGAAAATGCCTGTGTCGCTATCTACGTATCGTCTCAGAATCCCCTCCCTGATTTGGAGACCGTCAAAAACGAGAATCCATATGTTGACGAGCAAATCAATCTAACACACCGCGATGACTATTCACCACGTCCCGACCATGTCCTGAGTACTGGTTCATCTGTTTCCTGTTATATCGGTCCTGTGACTCTACAGGTTGAGGCAAACGGGTATGCTCCTGTCAAAAAAATCCGGACTTCAGTTGACAAGAAGCCCCAGATCGTTCTCAAGGAGAAAGTCGATGGGGAGGTGAAGATTCGTGTCACAGACGACGAGACCCAACGGCCGATTATGGATTATTGGCTTTTGAAGTCGGGGCCAGGTGGAGACAATTCGGAAATCCGGGTCTGTAACCAGGACGGTGTGACCATTCAAAAGAATCTCTCTCGAGGAGAGACCTACTCTTTCACGGTTCGGTCAGTGGGTTATATTGAGAAAACGATCGAGAAGAAAATTGAGAAAAACTCAGAGAACGAACAAATCAACTTCTCTCTCGAACGTCAAAAAAAGATGCAGGGGGTGGTTGTGGATGCGGAAACACAACAGCCCTTAAGCGGAATCGAAATACGCTGCGCAAGAATCGAATTGGTAGAAAGTATCCGCCGTCTATCGAAAAATCTGGCCGACATTCCCAGTGGAAAGATCCTGTACTCGGATTCTAAAGGCGAATTCCAGTTTACTCTCATCACGCCGATGGGCGCTTTGGTACTTCTGCCGATGCAGTATACCCAGATTGTCGTTCCGTTCAAGGATCTCGAACAATACCGAGATTCCAAGTCCGGAAAGATCGTGATTCCATTGAAAAAATCCGATGAGGCGGATCGGTTGCGATGACCCTATCCCGACGATCCGTGTTTCCCCGGCCATCCTTGAAACCGCAGTTGAGCGCCAACGGCGCGGATTTATACCAGCCTGGGGCAAGCGCAGCGTCGCCCCAGGAAAGGTGTCCCTTCTTTTGTAAGGGCTGAAGGCCCGGACTATGGAAAAGCGGAAAAAGATCTTGATAGTCCGGGCTTTCAGCCCTTGCCGGAATAACCGATCGGTTCTCCTGGGGCGATGCCCCAGGCGGGTATAAGACGCGCCTTTGGCGCTTACCGACCGCATCGAACTCTTGCTTCTGGGAGTCACCCGTCGGGTGTTTTCAAGGTGTTTGAATTCCAGGGGCTGATGGTTTCAACTGCGGTTTGGGGACAAAGAAACAGAAAACGCGGAGAAGGAGTCATGCTTCTTCTCCGCGCCCCTGCGCCTCTGCGCGATTCTTTTTGTTTCCCGGCGTTCTTTGAGAATGGCCTGGGAACGCTCCCTTTCTCCAGGATAGATTCCCGACCTTAACCCGGTTTTTCCCTCACTCGACCGTCACGCTCTTGGCCAGGTTGCGCGGTTTGTCGATGTCGCATCCCTTGGCCGCGGCGATGTGGTAGGCGAGCAGCTGGAGCGGGATCACCGTCACGAACGGGGAGAGCAGCGGCGTGATCGGCGGTACGTAGATCACATGGTTGGCCCGCTGGGCGATGTCGGTGTCCCCCTCGGTGGCGATGGCGATCACGCGGCCTTGACGCGCGCGGATCTCCTCAATGTTCGTCATCACCTTGTCGTACACCGGCCCCTGGTTGGCGATCACGACGACCGGCATGCCCGGCTCGATGAGCGCGATCGGGCCGTGTTTCATTTCCGCGGCGGGGTAGCCCTCGGCGTGGATATACGAGATTTCCTTGAGCTTGAGCGCCCCCTCGAGCGCGATGGGGAAGTTCACCCCCCGGCCCAGGTAGAGGCAGTTCTTGAAGTTGTCGAAAAGCGGAACCAGTTTCTGGACCTCGTCGTTGCTTTCCAGCGCCCGCTCGACCAGGCTGGGAACCCGCAGCAGGTCCTCGAGCACCGTCTCGTAGGTTTCGGGGGACAGGTCGCGCAGACGGCCCATCTGCAGGGCCAGCGTGGCGAGTACGGCCATCTGCGTGGTGAACGCCTTGGTCGAGGCGACGCCGATTTCCGGTCCCGCGTGCGTGTAGGACCCGATTCCCGCCTCGCGGGCGATCGTCGAACCCACCACGTTGCAGACCCCCATGACCTGCGCTCCCTTGGCCTTGGCCTCGCGCAGCGCGGCCAGGGTGTCGGCCGTTTCGCCCGACTGGCTGATGAAAACCGCCAGATCGTCGCGGTCAATGATCGCGTTGCGGTAGCGCAGTTCCGAGGCATACTCGACCTCGACCGGGATGCGCGCCAGTTCCTCGATCATGTATTCGCCCACCATGCCGGCGTGCCAGGCCGTCCCGCAGGCCGAGATGATGATCCGGTCGAACGAGCGCAGCCGCTCGTCGCTCAGCGCGGCGATCCCGCCCAGTTTGGCGATCTTTCCCTCACTGCGCACACGCCCCGCCAGGGCGTTTCGGATCGCCTGGGGTTGCTCGAAGATCTCCTTGAGCATGAAGTGGTCGTAGCCACCCTTTTCGATCGCCTCGATTTCCCAGTCCACCTGGTTGTATTCCCGCACGGTGGTGACATCGGTGAACGTCATGGTACGGTAGCCCGTCGGCGTCAGTTCCGCCATCTCGCCATCCTGCAGGTGAACGACATGGCGCGTGTGCTCGACGAAGGCGCTGACGTCGGAGGCCACGAAGTACTGATCGTCCCCGAGACCCAGAATCACCGGGCTGCCCTTGCGCACGGCGATGAGACGGTTGGGGTCGTCCTTGCAGAGGATCAGCAGGCCGAATGTCCCCTCGAGGAGTTTGACGGCTCGCTGGATGGCGGCCAGCAGGTTATTCTCCAGATTGTCGGCGATCAGGTGCGCGATGAGTTCCGAGTCGGTTTCCGAAACGATCTTGTACCCTTTCTTCTTCAGGTACTCGCGCAGGGAGAGGTAGTTTTCGATGATCCCGTTGTGGGCCAGAGCGATGCGGTGCTTTTCATCGAAGTGCGGGTGGGCGTTGATCACCGTGGGCGCGCCGTGCGTGGCCCAGCGGGTGTGGGCGATGCCCACGTGCCCCTCGAAATCGTTTCCCACCGCCGCTTCCAGTTGCGAAACCCGTCCCACCACGCGTTCGCAATGGAACTCGTTCTGGTCGAGTATGGCAATGCCGGCCGAGTCATATCCCCGGTATTCCAGACGTTTCAGGCCTTCCAGCAGGTAAGGCGCCACATTCTGACGGGAAACCATCCCCACAATTCCACACATGGTATTTCTCTTCCTTTCCGACGCCCCTCGGCAGAGAGACTGGGTTCTGGATCAGGGGAGGATGCGGGACACAAACATCCCCCTTCTTCCGGAGGCTTTCGCATCCGGAAAATACGCTTTTCTTCTCTTTAAGGTTGCCCGCGGGTCGGGCGGGACTTGCATTCTTTGTGACCTGAAGATCCGGACGAACGCCTCGTCAGATCATCCAGGAAGGCAATCGGTTGCGCAGATAATGGTCCAGGCCGTAGGCGCGGCCGGCGCCCGAGAGAAACAACACCAGCAGCATGACGCCACAGGAATTGGTATGGTGCGCCGAGAAGACCGGAATCTGATACGCGAAAAAAGCCATCAGCGTCAGCACCAGGCCCAGCAGGCAGGCCAGCCGGGTGAAAGTCCCCGTCAGGATGGCCAGTCCGATCAGCAGCTTTCCGACGACGAGCGTAAAAACCGCCAGGCCCAGATTGGGCTCCACCACCGCATAGTAAAACGACTTGAAAAGCGGGGAAGCATAATCGGGGGTTTCGATCAACCCGCGAACCAGCCGGTCGAATATCTCCGGCTGCGACAACATGGATTTTTCCACCTTGTCCAGTGCGGAAAAAATAAAACTCAATCCCACAAACAGGCGCATGGGAAGCAGAAACCACAGACGGGTCGTGATATCGCCGTGGGGTTCGTAAAGCCCTGGGCGTGTTAACAACGGACTGACCACAGAAAACCTCCCTCTCCGGTTCCAGGTCACCACTTGTACCCAGTGCGAAATACTACCATTCTCCCGGGTTTTCCGAAAGCTCAAAGTGCTGTTAAAAGAACGTTCCGCATTCTTTTCAAAACGAAAGGCCCGGCACTCTTCCGAGTGCCGGGCTCGTGGGCTTGCTTGCGCGATGTCCCCCGGAAGGGGCCGAAGCCCCACTTTCACCCCGGATGCGCCAGAGGTTTCTGGCACAACCTCAAGAATCATCCGGGTTCCGGGTTTTCCCTTATTCTTTTTCCAGCTCCGGGCTCAGTTCCAGATACAACTCATCCAACTGATCCTGCGTCACAACCGACGGCGCCGCGCTCATCAGGCAGGCGCCGGTTTGGGTCTTGGGGAACGGGATAACGTCGCGGATGGTCTGCGAACCGGTCATCAGCATCATCAGGCGGTCATACCCGATCGCGAACCCGCCGTGGGGCGGCGCACCGTACTGAAGGGCGTCGAGCAGGAAACCGAACTTGATGCGGGCCGTTTCCTCATCAATCCCCATCACCTGGAAAACCAAGGCCTGAATATCGGGCTGATGGATACGAATGCTGCCGCTGCCCAGTTCGATGCCGTCGAGCACCAGATCGTAGGAAAGCGAGCGGATTTTCTCGAACTTCCCGGCCTTCATATCCTCGATGTCGTCCTCGACCATCATGGTGAAGGGGTGGTGTTCCGCTTCGTACTGTTTGGTCTTGTCGTTGTACGCGAAATAGGGGAAGTCCGTGACCCAGAGGAAGCACGGCTTGGTTGTGTCGATCAGATTGTGATCCCGCGCGACTTTCAGGCGCAACTGCCCCAGAGCGACGGCGGCGACTTTGGGACGATCCACCACGAACAGCAGCAGGTCGCCCGGCTGGCCTTTCAAGGCCTCGCGAATCTGGACCAGCAGGTCGTTCTCGAAGAATTTCGCGATGTTCGACGCCAATCCACTTGGATTGTTTTCCGACGGCTCTTCAACCCGGAACCAGGCCATCCCGCCCGCCCCATAGGTCCGCGCCACCTTGTTCAATTCCCCTTCCGGCTTCAACTGCGTGGTCGAGTACAAGGAACCGCCGCCCGGCACACAGAGCCCGCGGATGACGCCTCCCTTTTCGAGGCTGGAGGTAAACACCTGGAAACTGCACCCGCCCGCCTTCAGCAGGTCCGTCAGGTCGCTGATTTCCAGCCCGAACCGCCGGTCCGGCTTGTCGGAACCGTAGCGCAGCATCGCCTCGGCATGGGTGATGCGCGGGAACGGCGTGGGGATGTCCTGCCCGAGGGTTTTCTTGTAGAGGTGCTTCACCACCCCTTCCAGCTCGGCTTGGACCTCCTCGGCTTTCGAGAAGGACATTTCGATGTCAATCTGAGTGAATTCCAACTGCCGGTCGGCCCGGAAGTCTTCGTCCCGGAAGCACTTGGCGATCTGGAAATACTTGTCATAGCCCGCCACCATGAGAATCTGCTTGAAGATCTGGGGGGACTGGGGCAGGGCGTAAAACGTGCCTGGATTCAACCGGCTCGGCACCAGCATGTCGCGTGCGCCTTCCGGCGTGCTCTTGTTCAGAAGCGGCGTGTCAATCTCGAGGAAACCGTGCCCGTCAAAGTACTCGCGAACGGCCTGCATCCCCTTGGCGCGCAGGATGATGTTGCGCTGCATTTCGGTCCGGCGCAGGTCGAGGAAACGGTAACGCAGGCGCACCTCTTCGGAAATGTGTCCGTATTCATCGAGTTTGAACGGGACCGCCTTGGACTTGTTGAGGATTTCGAATTCCGAGACTTCCACCTCGATCTCACCCGTGGGAATCTTGTCGTTGGTCCGGTCTTCCCCACGCGGAATGGCTTTTCCGCGTATGGCCAGAACAAACTCACTGCGGATGCTGTGGGCGGCGGCAAAATTCTCGGGTTGCATGCGCGCGGGGTCCAGCACGATCTGGCAGATCCCGGTTCTGTCCCGCAAGTCAATGAAAATCAGACCCCCGTGGTCCCGGCGGTGGTGAACCCACCCTTTCAGGACCAGTTCCTTGCCGATGGAATCCTTGCGCGGTTCGCCGCAGTAGCAGCTACGGGGAATATCGTTGAAGCCAGCCACAGTTGTCTCATCCTCTCTATCTTATCTCATTGTTGGCTGGAGAAGCCGGAAACGTCCAACGCCCGCTCCTGAGCCAGGAAAACGTCAATTTTTACCAGTCCCCTCGGGTAGAGTCAAGGAAAAGGGGAGGGAACTGGAACGCGGATCAGAAACTTCTCCTTGTGTCGAAAACAACATTCCCTATATTGGGGCTCTCACACGGACCGGAAGGCGGTTCTGAGGTGGCAGGGGCGTCTCGCCCATGAAGGGGCTCCGGAACAAAACCCCCGAAATTCCCGGCCCGGCCGAAGAGAACGTCGGCCAGTCACGGGCGAGACGCCCGTGTCACCTCCAGGCCATCTCCATTTTGACGGGACGAGAGAGTTCCCGGCATCCCCCTTCAAACGACAACACGCAATTCGTCTGACAATGAGGAGTTTCTGGAAGAAATAGCGGATTTCCCATATCCAGCTTGAAACTCTCGGGAGGCTATGGCTATGATGTAGCTGGATTTATCGGGTGGGACAAGGGGGCAGGCAATTCTTGCGCCGTAGCGGCAACGGCATCCAGAGGTGAGGCATGGTCTTTCGGCCCGAATCGGAGTTCCAGAGTGAGGAATGGGCCCCCGATGTTTCCTCCGAGGAACAGGCGACGCCTTTCTGGCGTTCGCCCGTCTGGTGTTTTGTGGTGGTTCTGGGACTGTGTGCTGCGTGTGGGTGGGGCAGTGGACTGGACGGCCTGATCAAGCTGGGCTTTTGTGGGGGGGGAGCGGTTTTTCTCCATGCGATCCTGTTTTCCCGGCAGGCGCCCGTCCTGGCGGTGCGATGCTGCCTGGGGGCGGTGGTGTTGGCATTTGTCTGGATTTCCGGTCTGACCTCGACGCGGCAGGTTTTGCTGGGGGAGGCCGGTTCCTTCTGTTTTCATGCCACAGTCCTGCTTTTCTGCGGGGGAACGATGGGGCGGGTGTTGTGGCGCGCGGCCCGACAGGAGACCGTGGACGAGGACTTCATGCAACTCGACCTCTGGCTCTACAATGCGGCTCTGGTCAGCTTTGCCGCCGTGTTTTGTCTGGAAGTCATGCGGACGACGGGCACGATTGCCCAGATTCTGAAACAGAGGGATCTGGCGCAACTGAGTGGGGTGTTCGGCCAGGCCTTCCGGCAGGCCCTGACCCCCCTGAACTATGTTCTGCTCTTCAGTCTGGTCCTCAAAAACACGCGTGGAATGCGCCAGCAACGGACTCTGTCACTTGGGACTGTTTGCGCCTTGGTACTGGCGATCACTCTGAGCGGGGTGGAGGGCGGTCTTCATGGGTTTGAAGCCCGGGGAGAACGCGGGGAGTCCCCGACTGGCCAAATCGTGGAGGGAGACGGGACCCGGAAGCACTCTGGAGAATTCGATGCGCTTCGCCGGAAAGTCGAGCCGTTGATGGCGGCGCGGCAGTATGCCGATGCTCTGAACGAAATGACGGCGCTTGAGGCGGGTTTCCCGCGTCAAGCGGAGGCCAATGGGAGCGCCCTGTTGCCCCAATACCTGAAGGGCCGGAAAGGGGAGGACTTCCATTCCCTGTTGACTCGCCCCCTGGCGCCGGAACATGCCTTTCTGGCTCCGCTGCCGGAAGAAGAACTGCTGCTGACCCTCTACCTGTGGAACGGTCTGCTGGAACCGCTCTCGGAACGCTATGCCTGGGGGGGATTTCCCCAATGGCAGGACCCGGAGGGATTGGCCGCGGCTCTCGAGTCGTTCCGGTCCCGGCCCGAAAATTCCGCCGGGATCGAGGCGGAATATCTAGCCGGTGTCTTGAAGTGGCAACAACGGCGTTTTCTTGCCGCCCGTCAGCATTTCGAACGGGTTCTGGAGCGTTTCCCCGGTCATTCCAATGCGACCGTTTTTCTGGAGCGCATCGCGCGCGAGAGGGGCGATGAAAAGATGTGGCATGAATTGCAGTCGAGCCGACGGCGGCTGGGAGGAATGCAGGACGCGGGTTCCGGAGTCTGGGCAACCGTCAGTCGTGAGGCGCTCTGGATGCCGTTTGAAATGAATCCCGGCTCCTGTGAGGTGGTTCTGGATGTTCAACTCCCGGGCCGTGGAAGACGGGAGGTTCGGGTCTTGCGGACGGATCGCAAGATGCCCCTGTTGCGTGAGGTGATTGCCTGTGGAGAACGTCAGGCGCTGTCGTTTCGATGTGACGCAAAAGAAGCGGGGTGGTATGGAATCCGGATTGAAACCGGACGGGACAAGGAGGACGGGGGGGCGACCGGTCTGGAACTGCTGGGAGGGGAAGTGCGATTCCAAGCGGTTACAAAACCGTGAGGGGACGAAGAATTGAGTCCTGGGACTCAACGCAGGGACAAGCACCGCAGTTTTCGGGAGGTGATCTGATGGACGAGCATTTCGGGGGAAACCGTCGCGACTCGGAGCGTATTCCCATGGGAGTGGAAATCGAATTTGTGGTAGATCCCGGGACGATTTTTGGCGAGACGCTCGATGTCTCGCAGAGCGGTCTCAGTCTGGAAACCTCCAAACCTCTGGCTATCCAGCTGCGGGTCAAAGTGGAGGGACAGCAGGAAGTCCGCCGGGCGGAACTGGTCTGGAGCAAGGAACTGAGTCAGGGACGGATGCGTTATGGTCTGAGGTTTTTGGATTGAACGGGATGTTCTCGACGATGTGAAGGGAAATGGAAACGATGGAAATGCGCAAGCCGGTGCGGGTGGTGGCAGGGGTTGTGGAGCGGTCGGAGGGGGTTTTACTGGCGCGTCGTCGTCGGGAGGACCACCAGGGAGGCAAGTGGGAATTTCCCGGCGGAAAAGTGGAAGTCGGCGAGTCGGAGCAGACCGCCCTCGAGCGGGAGTTCCACGAGGAATTCGGGGTCGAAATCCGTGCGCAGGAGCGGCTCGGGGCGTGTATCCATGCGTATTCGGACAAGTCCGTGGAACTGATCGCCTGGCGGGCGGAGCATGTCTCGGGGGAATACCATCCGCTGGCGCATGACGAAATCGCCTGGGTGGAAAGGGCGGCGCTCGAACGCTACGAAGTCGCCGCCGCCGACCGCTTCATTGTCGAAATCCTGTCGGAATCGCGTGAACACGCCGGATGAGGGAAAGTTTTTGGGTCACTGAAATTTGAACGCCTGGGGAGAGGGTGAGGGGCCGCGTTGATCTGAAAAACAGAAGAGGGCCCATCGCGATTGACTTTTCAGGAGAACATCCGGCATGATGGGGATGTTCTCACGAACCGGAGGCGGGAGCGGGGCCACAGCGTTTGGTGCTCCTGCCCGGGCGGGTTGCATCGCCGGCAGAGTATCTCTGCATTACAGAAACCGAAATAGAGGAATGTCCGGAATATGCCGGTAAAGTACAAGGATTACTATCAGGTTCTGGGCGTGGCGCGCGACGCCACACAGGATGAGATCAAGTCTCAGTATCGCAAGATGGCCCGGAAACACCATCCGGACCTGAACAAGAACGACAAATCGGCGGAAGGGCGTTTCAAGGAAATCCAGGAAGCCTACGAGGTCCTGAGTGATCCCAAGAAGCGCCGGCAGTACGACACCCTGGGCGCGAACTATCGCGAAGGGATGGAATTCGAGATGCCTTCCGGGTGGCGCTCGGCGGGTCCGGCGCCCGGTGGTGGGGGCGGGGGACTGGGTGGGTTCGAGGGTTTGGGGGGGTTCAGTGAATTCTTCGAAGCGCTTTTTGGGGGGAGTGGCGCTTCGCGGAATCGCGTGCGGGCTTCGGTGCGTCCTCAAGCCCACAAGGGCAAAGATATCGAGACAAAGCTTCCGATCTCGCTTGAAGAAGCCTACCGGGGCGCGCTCAAGCGGGTGCGCCTGCACGTGCAGGCGACCTGTACGGCCTGCAATGGCGGGGGCGTGGTGGCGGGGACGCGCTGTGGGGCTTGTGGCGGGGCGGGACACGCGCCCATTCTGAAGAACATGGACCTGAAGATCCCGGCGGGGATCAAGTCCGGCGCGCGCCTGCGCCTGGCGGGGCAGGGTGAACCGCCGCCGATGCCGGGGGGAGAAGCGGGAGATCTTTTTGCCAAGATCGAGATCGAGCCGCATTCGGTCTTTACCCTCAAAGGGGTGAACATCCATATCGAGTTGCCCGTTTCCCCCTGGGAGGCGGTGCTGGGCGGAGAGGTGGAAGTTCCGACTCTGGGGGGCATGATCCGCATGAAACTGCCGCCCGGTTCTCAGAGTGGCGCCAAGATGCGTCTGAAGAATTGTGGCATGCCGTCCTCCAATGGCCCGGGCGACGAAATAGTCCACATTCAGGTGGTTGTTCCCACGGAACTCAATGACCGCGAGAAGAATCTGTTCCGGCAATTGCGCGATATTTCCCATTTCCGGCCCCGCAGCAAATTGCGGACGACCTCCTGAGTCGGGTCGCGTTGCGTTTCCGTCCACCGGGTGGCGCAGGGACAGACCGGGGCGGGCTCTTGTTTCATTCAGTCTCCTGAAGGAGAAACCGATCATGGAAATGCGTCTTTTGCGGGTGGGGATGCTGGTACCGTTCTGTCTGTTCGGGCTTCTGGCCCCGCAGGCCGGGGAAAGCATGTTGCTGGCGCCCGGCGCCAAGCCCCAACTCCTCTCACGCGAGTTCGAGTTCACGGAAGGGCCGGCGGTGGACGCCCAGGGAAACGTCTTCTTCACCGATCAACCCAACGACCGGATCATGAAATGGGCGACCGATGGAAAGATTACGACCTTCCTGCAACCGAGTGGACGTTCCAATGGGATGTACTTCGACCCACAGGGGAACCTGCTGACATGCGCCGATGAGAAGAACGAGATCTGGTCTATTGCTCCGGACAAGAAAACGACCGTGATCTTCAAGGACTATTCCGGCAAACTCCTCAACGGGCCCAACGATCTGTGGGTTCGACCCGATGGAGCGCTCTACTTCTCCGATCCCTATTACCCGCGTTCCTGGTGGAAACACACCACCATGCCGCAGGAGGGACAGCACGTTTATTTCCTCTCCGCCGACCGCAAAATCTGCAAACGGGTCACGGAGGATCTGAAGCAGCCCAACGGTCTCGTCGGGACGCCCGATGGCAAGACGCTCTACGTGTCGGACATTCAGGCCAACAAAACCTACGTCTGCGACATCCAGCCCGATGGGACGCTGGCCCATAAACGGCTCTTCTGTGACCTGGGGTCCGACGGCATGACGATTGACGAACAGGGCAATGTCTATCTGACCGGCAAGGGCGTGATTGTCTTCGACAAGACGGGCAAGAAGATCGAACAGATTGAGATCTCCGAGCCGTGGACGGCCAATGTCTGTTTCGGCGGGAAAGACTTCAAAACCCTGTTCATCACGGCCAGCAAGGCGGTCTATACCGTCGAGATGCGGGTCAAAGGAACCGGCTGCGTCTGGGCGGCGAAAAAGAACGGGGAGAAGTAGGAGATCGTTTCTCCTGTGCCTGTGAACCCCAAACAGATGTTAAAGCGCCAACGGCGCGGATTAATCGTAGCCTGGGGCAAGCGAAGCGTCGTCCCCAGGGAGGATGTCCCCATTTTCAAAAGGGCTGAAGGCCCGTCCGATTGGGGT
>DAOPYU010000086.1:0-13011 GCA_035353095.1 Candidatus Sumerlaeota bacterium
GGAGGGCGGGCGTCCCGCCCGCCTGAAAGGAAAGCCGTGGCTGGAATCTCCAACTGCGGCTTTCAGCGACGATGCAGACACATTTTTCGCAAAGGATTTTCCACGACCCGAGTCAAAGAGTCGGGACACCGCGCGGAATCCGGAATCCGGCAATTCCCCATCCCGATAATTTGAAAACGCGGAAGACTTTCCGAATAAAAGGGATTATCGTGTCTGAATTCTTGATTCCCCCCGTGTCCTCCAAACCCGACCGCCCCCGCCCCCTCAGGCGCCTTGTTTTTTTCTTTTCTCTGACGGTGGGGACAATTCTCCTGCTCCTCTTCGGACTCTTTCTGGGTTATTGCCGTTACCGCGAGCATCGGATTTTCTCAAACATGTCTCCGGCATTGAGGGCCGATTTTGAGCGGTGGTACAACAAAAAGGTCACGATCCCCCCGGAGATACTTCAGATCCCCTCCTTCTCCTCCGAAACAATCGAGGCGGTCCAGGCGTTCGACCGCGAGTGGGCTGTATCCGGGAAAGCGGTGGAGGAATTGGCCTTTGCCTGGCAGGAAACGCAGAAGACCATTTCTGTGGGGACAAGCACAACCGCCCCCCGCTCCCCTTCGTTACTGGAGTGGCGTCCCCGCCTCGAACCGGTCCGGCCCCTTCTGAAAACCTGGCGCGAAGTTGTGATGCGGCCAGACTACCGGATTCAACTCTGGATTATTCCCAAGAGGAGTCCAGGAACGGATTCCCTCGTCTTTGACACCGACTCCGAGAGGCGCATTAACCGGACGGCCACTCTCGTCGCCCTCGACGCCCGGATTCTGCTCGAGGAACACCGGGAAAAGGACGCGCTTGAAAATGCGGAGACCCTGCTCGCCGCGGCACAACTCGGAACCTGTTACACGGCGTGGCAAAGATTGATTTTCTCCAACACTGTGAATAAAGGCCTCGACACGTATGTGCGGATTCTGGCCAACCTCTCCGATCCCGCCCTGAAGGAACAGGCGCGCCTGGCACTGGAGAAATACCGGAAATCGGGAACCTTCGGGTCAGAACTGCCGATGGATCTCATGACTTTTGACTGGATTGCGATGAGCCGGGAAGCCTCTTACCGGGGCTTGATTCCCGACTTCCAGGGAAAAACCGGCCCTGAAATCCTGGAAGAGTCGCGCCGAGTCCAGCGGGCTTACGTGGAACAGTATATTTTGCCCAAGGCCCAGTCGTCCCTGGAAATACAGAACGCGGAAAACGCCCTGAACTTCCTGAAAACCCTGACGAACGAACTCGACCAGACGCCGGAGAAGTCCACCGGTCTGGAACGGACCTATTTCGAAAAAATCCATACCCGCAATCAGGCCCACCGAAAGCCCACCGGTCTGGAGCGGATCTTTTCTGAAAGAATCTATTATCTCAATATGGCAGTTCTCTTTGAAAGCGCCGGTCCAACCCGGGAAATGCTTCAGAAACTCCAAGCCCGCGATCTCCGTCAGTACGACCTGCTGATGGAAAATCTGCGAGAGCCATCCTCTTCTACCGGGATTTGACATCCTCCAAGAGGCTCAGGGAGAGTGGGGAGTCTTGGGGGGTAACAACTCTCTCCCCGTCTTTTGTCCGTCCGGTAATCGCGCCGGCCCGCCGGAATCCCCTCATTCCTCTATACAAACAGGCTCTCCGGAGATTTCTCCAGAGAGCCTGTTCATTCTGATAACCGAAACGCGTGTCTCAAGAGACCCGCACTTCCCGATCAATCTCAGCCGCAGCAGCAGCACCCGCACGAGCTCTTGCCGCCGTACCACTTCTTCTTGGCGTCTTCGAGCGTCATGGGGGCGTAGTCGGCGGCGTGACCGGCCTGGCCGAAGTCGAGCACCTTGCCCTTGATCAGTTCATACAGGGCCGTGCGGGCGGGAGCCAGGTACGTGCGCGGGTCGAACACTTCGGGCTTCTCGGCGAACATCTTGCGGATGGCGCCCGTCATGGCGATACGACCGTCGGTGTCCACGTTGATCTTGCGCACGCCACGCGTGATACCGACCTTGATGTCAGCCATCGGAATGCCCATGGACTGTTTCATGGCGCCGCCGAACTTGTTGACGATGGCCACGAGGTCCTGCGGCACGCTCGACGAGCCGTGCATGACCAGCGGGAAATTCTTGTAACCGGCCGCGTCGAGTTTCTTGACGATCTCGGTGATCAGGTCGAGCGCCAGCGCCGGGGGCATGGCATTGCCGTTCTTGTCGAAGCGCATGGTCTTGTAGGCGCCGTGGCTCGTGCCGATGGCCACCGCCAGCGCGTCGCAACCGGTCTTGGTGACGAAATCCACCACCTGCTCGGGGTTGGTGAGGTGCTCGGTGTCGTCGGCAGCCAGGCCGGCGCCGTGGCCGTCCTCGATACCGCCGAGCGCGCCGAGTTCGGCCTCGACCGTGACACCCAGGGCGTGGGCGTACTCGACCACCGAACGGGTGGTCTCGACGTTGTATTCATAGGACGCGACGGTTTTGCCGTCGGCTTCGAGCGAAGCGTCGATCATGACCGACGTGAAGCCCAGGGCGATGGCTTCCTTGCAGGTGGCCAGGCTGTTGCCGTGGTCCAAGTGCATGACGATGGGAATCTCGGGATTCTCGATCGCGGCGGCCTCCATGAGTTTTTCCAGGTAGATCATGTTGGCATACTTCAGGGCGCCGCGGCTGGCCTGAATGATGACCGGCGACTTGGTTTCCTTGCAGGCCTGCATGATCGCCTGAATCTGCTCCATGTTGTTGACGTTGAACGCGCCAACGCCGTAACCGCCCTTGGCGGCTTCTTCCAGAACTTGTCTCATTGGTACGAGTGGCATTGTGTTTTCTCTCCTCTGGCGGGGTCTGAACTGTCTCTATCGGGAAGCAATGGGGCCGTCCTGAAGCACCGGTCCGGCATGGACACCACCGCACCCACGTCTTCAAAGGGTGGATCATCCCAAAGCGTTGCGGGAAAGTCAAAAAGAAAATATCCGCCCGGTGAGCGAACGGGCGGATAAGGGGGTTTTTACAGCACATCAGAGGGAACAGGCCCGCCGGAGGGGCTCACTGCCCTTCTTTTTTTTCATCCTCTTCGGGCAACTGCTGCATGAGGCGGCCCAGGCACTTGTTGAGGGCGATAAACACCTGATGCCACGCGAGTTGGAACTTCGCGAACTGCGCCTCGCTCATCTCGTGAATATGATTGAGACTCACGGCCATGCTCAGGATTTCCAGAATCTCGCTCCCCCGGGTGAAGTCCTCCGCCATGAAGTAGGACAGGCGGAACTCACGACGCGACAGATCGGTGGTACACTGGAAGAACTTGCCCTCGTTCTCGGCCGTGATCTTGCGGCCCTCGAAGCCGTCTCCGAAAAAATTGAAGAACATGGCCCAGCGCTGGGTGTACTCCTTGCACAGGGCGATCTTCTCTTCGATCTCTTTGATTTTCTTCTTGCTCAGCACGGGTCTGCCTCACTCCATCGTCTCGCGTCCGCCCAGCGGCGCGCGGCGGGTCAGTCTTTTTTGAAAAAATTCAACCGGTAGAACACGTAAAGCACCAGCAGCACGATCGCCGTGATCGTAATCAGTTCAGCAATGCGCGGGGGGTTCAGGGCAAAATTGCCTAAAAATGACATGGGACCACCACTCCTTCACTCTCGCGAACGACTTCGCGCGGTTTTTACTTGCCCATCAGCCGGCGCGCCCGGGCCAGGTGCTCGAGCAGACCCTTCTTCTCGAGATCATCCGCCACACCATCCCGCATCTTCTTCGCCTTCTCGATCTGGCTGAACGCATTGTTCACGATCTGCTGCCCTTCCTTCTTGCTGAAGTGGTTGATGATCGTGAATTTCTCGAAATTCGAGGAGGCGCGGTCCGCCGTCTCGATCATTTCGGCAAAGCGCGCATAGATCTCCGCCATGGCCGGGGGATACTCGAGCGATTTACTCTTTTTGAGAACCGCCTCCATCTGACGGCGGAACTCGGGCAGGTCCACTCCCGCCAGCACCGCCCCGCCCATCCGGTTCGTGTCATCCAGTTCATACAGACGGTTGAACTGCGCCCGCGGGATCTGAACAAGCAGGTCCACCTGGCGCAAGGCGGTCTCGAAATCCTTCATCAGATCCAGCGCGCTGACCGCGAAATCGTGCGAGGCGTAGCGCTCCTCGACATAAGTCAACAACTGCTCCGCCCCTTTCAGGTTGCGGTAGGAGGACTCGTAGGCCTTGTTGCGGAAGTCCAGATCGGCATGACGCAACAGGAAGCCGGCCTTTTCCATCTGCTTGTCCGCGAACTCGCGCGCGCCGCGCTTGTCCAGATCTTCGAAGCGCGCCTTCTCCTTGGTCAACGACTGGTTGAACACCTCCGGCGTGCTCTGGGCCAAGCGGAACAATTCATTTTCCAGTTCCGAAATCTGAACGCTGATGTCTTCGTGTTTTTCCGGCGAGTACTGGTCGCGGACACTGCGCAGACGCGTCACCAGCGCGATCAGTTCGTCGCGCTTGTAATAAACCGGCCCTTCCGCCAGCGCCTGCTTGACCTGCTGGTCCACCTTGTCGAGTTGCTGTGCGTGCTCGGTCCGCTGACTCTGCGTCGTCGCCTCTTTCGCCAGACGGACAGATTCGTCGGCCAGCATGTTGGACTTGGCGTACTCACCCGCCTGCATGGCCTCGAACGACCGCTTGGCCAGCGTGATGGACTGCACCAGGATCGGGTAGTCGTGCTCCCACGCGCCAAAACGCTTGGCGGTGGTGATGGTCTCGCGGCTTTCGGTCAGGCGGCCCATGCGGACCTCCTCGGCCTGCTTGCGCGCTTCCGCGGCTTTTTCCTTGGCGCGCCCGAAGGCCTGCGAAGCCTCGGCCAGATCGGCGGTCCGGGCCGCCGTGGCAAAGAAATCTTCCGCCGCGGCCATCTGACTCAGCGCTTCCTGATAACGCTTGGCGTTGTGCTGGTCGGCCTGCGCCTCAACCGCCTTGCGCAACTCCTCTTTCGCTCCCGTCATTTCCTGTTCGGCCCAGTTGCGAATCGCCTTGACGCTCGCCTCGAGGGCCAGTTTGCGCGCTTCCTCGGCCTTGCGGGCCGCCGCGTAATGCTTGCCATTCGCCAGAAGACTTTCGGACTCCTGCAACACCTGACGCGACGTCGTCACAGCGCCCATGGCATGGACGTTGGCCTGGTTGCCTTCGGCTTCCCCGATGGCGTTGCGCGCTTCGGCGATCTTGCCGCTGATGGACTCCTTCATCTGGTAGAAGACCGTCTCGAGATCCGTCCGGGCTTCGGAAATCTTCGCCATAGCGGGTTGGAAAGCGTCGGGCGAAAGAGGCGCGTCGGGCCCGGCCTGCGCTTCCTTCGTATCCTGATCGCGCATCATCTGACGCGCGTCCGCCATTGTTTTCTTCGTGTTTTCCAACTCGACCGGCGCGAACTCGGCGGCGCCGTCGGCCTCGGTGTCGGAAACCGACTTGGAGAGTTCCAGCAGTGTATTGTGCGCCACCACCTGATAGACGTCATGCACCACGCGCCCCGCGCGATTGCTGACCAGGCGCGAGGTCTCGATGGCGCTGCTGAAAGCCTCGCCCTCGCTGAAGGTCTTGGCCTTGGCCAGTTGCACTTCGGCATTCTTGGCGATCTCTTCGAGTTCGACGCGGCGGCTCATCTTCTTCTGCTCGAAGGCCTTGTCGAGCGGATCGGCGCCGTCCGAGGACTGCTGCTCGAAAATGGTGGCCATTTTCTTCAGGAACGTATCCGCCTGCCCCAGTTTCGTCTCGGCGTCAAGCATCTCCCGCTCGACTTCGCGCTTGAAATCGAGGATCAGCGCATCGGCGGTCTGCAATCCCTCATCGGCGCTGCTCTTGCATTCGTCGAACTTGTCGGTCGTGAACTCTTCTCCCGCCTTGGCCTGCATGGCCAGAATACCCTCCAGGCGCTTGGGCAGATACTGCTCGACCTTCTCGGTCTGCAACTTGTCAATGCGGGCCTTCAGTTTGGTCAAACGATCCTGCGCGCCCGAGCGGCGGCTCTCGAGGATGAGCGAATCGAGTTTCTTGTGCAGCACTTCGGCCTGAGCGAGCGCCTGGCGGTACTCTTTCGCCTCGACGTTCTTCACCATGGAGTCGAAGTCGGCCTGGCACTCCGTCTGCACAGTCGGATGGTAGATTTTCGCCTCGACCGACTCGGCGCGCTGGAGTTTCTGCGTCAGGTTCTGGATTTCTTCGGTTCCCAGCTTGCGCAGGGCCACCGCTTCCGCCTCGGCGGCCAGTTTCTTGACTTCCTCATACACCGGTTCGGAGGCCACATACTTGCGGTCCTTGACCATGCCGGCGTATTCCTTGAACTTGGTTTCAAACGCGGTGGTTTCGTTGGGCGCCTTTTCCGGCCCCAGCAGTTTTTCCACCAGCATCTTCTCGAAATCGGTCACTTCATTCAGTTTCTTCTCGGCCGCCTCGCGCCGCGGCGCCAGAACCACATTGATGTTGTCGCGCACGATGTTGCAGGCGTCGGTACACTTCGTGAACTTGCCCTTGTCCAGGTAAGTCTGCGCCTTGGTGTTGGACTCGTTGGCCTTGTTGAACTGTTCCGAGCCGGTCTCGCCGTTATCGTTGGCGGCCTGAATGTCCTTGTCGGCGTCGGCCTTGCGGGCGCGCGCCTGCATCTGCTCGGTCTGATCGAGCAGAGCCTTGGCGCTGTCGCAGGCGGCCTTGGCCTCGATCAGGGCCGTGGCAAAATCGCCCCCGTCGAACTTCTGCTGAGCGCCGCCGATTTTTTCCTCCGCCTGTTTGAGCAGATCGGGCGCATGTTTTTCGGCATCCCGTTCCCGGGCTTCCGCCACAAGCTTGCTCGCCTTCGTATGAGCCATGCTGGCCCGCTTCTTGGTGCAACCGCTCAAACCGGCGGCCAGGACGAAAAACGCCAGGAAAACAAGAAGCGAACGACGGAACACGGGGGTGTGGATCTGCATGAATATCCTCCAGTAGGGATCTTGATTGCGGCGAATTGACGCACTTCCTTCAAGGCTTCAGATTTGCCACTATTTGTTCATCACCAGGAAATAATAGGCCACCGCGCAGATGACAGCCAACGCAATGATCGCCTTGACCGTCTTGGCGGCGCCTTCACCCTTCTTCTTGCCGGAGCTCGACGCCAGGTCCGCCTTGACATTACCCGTCTTCTTCGCCGTTGCGGTCTCGAACTTCACCGGGTGCCCCTCGCGCATGACGTCGAGGACCCCGAGCAGATTCTGCAATGCCACATACGATTCATGCCAGAGCGCGTAGAGATTTTTCTTGTCCTGCAGCGGCTGCTCGCGCAGGGCTGCGATGCTGATGGACTTGGCCATGATGTCCGTGATGCGCTTGTGGCCGTATTTGAAACCCGCCGGCACCCGCTGGTTCAAAATCCGCTGATAACGCGACATGTCACTCTTGACGCGCAGGAAGGTCTGCTCCTCCGCCGACGTGATCGGGTCGCTGGTAAACGCTTTGCGGAAAAACTTTCGAAACTCCATCCACAGCGCCACCACGTGCTCGGCCGCGTCCAGAATTTCATCCGCCTGAGTTGGTTTCTTTGTCGTCGCCATGAGTCCTTCAACAGTCCGTTTCTGTTTCTGAATCCTCACCCCGCGAAGCGCTACACATAAAAACAGGCCCCGCAACGGTCCGAAGAGCGCCCATCTCTTCCAGATGCGGAGCCCCGACTTTCACCCCGCAAGGCGCCCGCCTCGCGAAGCCTCCCCTGCACACAACAAAGACCGAACGCCCCATCACCCCGGAACGCCTGCGGTCCGCCACTTCAGAGACACCTCTCAACCCCCACTCCGCATCCCACCCGAATAACCTCCCGCACCCGGGTAGCCCCCCATCCCCATCCCCGGCATGGTGGGAGCGGTAACGCCCGCCGCCCCCGCCTGGCCATACTGCGCCATAAACTGATCGCGGAAGTCCTTGTCCTTCAACTGCTTCTTGATTTCCTTCAGGCGGTCCAGCTGCGCCTTGCGCGGGTCCGGCGCGGCAGCGCCCCCCTCCGCCGTCACCATCCCCTGCTGCGCCCCCATCGCGCCCTGCGCCATGTAGGCGTCAATCGCGCGGTCCAGAGCCTGCTTCTTGTACACCGGCGGTTTCCACGTCGGCATCGGAGGCGGCGGCATGGCCGGCGGATCGGGCGGCGCGGGCAGATACAAGGCGAAAAACTCGCCCGACTTGGCCGGATCCTCGGGAATCTTGCGGAAATCCTGAAGGAAACGCTTGGCCCACCCCGTAAAATCGTCCCCCTCGCTCTTGTACACGTAACGGTCCCGGGCCTGAACCCGCTGGCGCAACGTCGGCAGAACGCTGCTCGGTTCCGTGGAGAGCACCACCACGCCGAAGAACTTCAACGGGTCCATCTTCTGGGCCGCGTTCAACATCCCGATGCTCGTCTGCATCACCCCGAACGAACTGCCGTCCACATACTCGGAAAGGGAGGGCTGTCCAACCGCCGCATTCTGATAATCCTTCTTTTTCGAATCGATCACCGTCACATCGCGGACATCATCGAGCACATTGAGTTTGTTTGGTTGCATCCGGTAGGAAAGCGCGTCAATCACGCGCCGACCGGCCTTCACCTTGGCCGTCGTCGGCAGCGGCGCGGGCGCCCGCATCATCGTGCCGCCCATGCTGTACATATCGCCCCCCGCCATGCCGCCCGCCGCGTCCGGAGCGCCTCCGACCGGAGCGGCCCCCGGAGCTCCCCCGGCGGGAGCAGCCGCGGGAACGGGCGCCGGAACTGCAACTGGAGCGGGCGCCGGAGCCACAGCTGGAGCGGCAGCCGGTCCGCCCCCCGCAACACCCCGGGCCGCGCCCATTGCCGCGCCCGTACCGATCTGTGCGGTCCCGCCCGCATTGTTCATCGCATCCTGGTTTGCGACCATTGCATCCCCAAGCTGCGCGTTCGCCACCGATACATTAAACAGCAACCCCGCCAGAATCAGCAGTGAGACGGCTGCGGCCCCCCACCTTTCCTCGCAAAAAAACCGGCGAAACGACATGCGCGAAACCTTCTTTCGTTCAAACTGCTCACCGTCCACCTTACAGCACGCGGACAAGCCACAAGCGTTCACTCTCTTACTATCGAAGCCGCAACATTGTGTCAAACAAAATCGGCGTGGAGAACGCCGTGGGGGCAACAAGTTCCAACGCCCCCCAGAATGGCACGAAAAAAGGTCGAAAACAAGAGAAAACGACATCGGATGCGACTCCTCACGACCCGTTGAGATATCCGGACTTTGCCCGTTTCCCCCCTGCCGCCTCCTCGGACGGGCCTCCGGCCCCCTGCCGTCCGCCCACCGGACCCGCCATTCCCCCGTGTCAGCAGGCCTGCGGGCCCTTTTCCCAACCGGCCCTTCTCCGGAGACGCGGAAACTTTCCGGTTATCCAGGATTTCCGCGCCTCTCCCGTCCGCCTGAAAATCCAGAGACCCGGCCCCGCCTGTTTTTCCCGTTTTGACAGAATTCGGGGACAAGCATACGCCGCGAAAGACCATTCGGCCCACCAAATTGTCTTGACACCCCTTCCCTCTTGAAATGATAATTTAGATGGAGATACCGTGCGGTACGCGGAATCTGAAGAAGGCGAGAAAGACCGGTCTCGGCGACAGGCGGCGTCTTGCGCACGCGAAACCCAACCGGTCGCGGGAGGTCACACAAGCAGTCGGTATTTCATCAAGTTGCGAACAACCGCTCGCTGGCGAGTGGGATTCCTGACCCTTCGGTTCCGAAGGGAAGGAGCGTTCGGAATGGAACTGCTGGCGCCAAGTAAAGACCTGGGAGAACTTCTTCGGGAGGATGGCCTGATCTCCGAGGAACAACTGCGATCCGTCCGGGCAATGCAAAGCAGCCTGGACAAACCCGTGGGGCGCGTGTTGTTCGATATGCAACTCATCACCGATGAGGAGAGAATCCGATTCCTGCAATCGAAATTCCGTTACGAGGTGGTGGATATCGGGGGGGTCAACGTCTCCGGGGACGTGCTCAAGTGCATCCCCCATTCGTATGCGGAGAAACACCGCTGCGTGCCGCTTCTGGCCGAAGACGACCGGCTCGTTGTGGCCATGGAAGACCCGACCGACCTGCTGGTGCTCGACGAAATCAAGAACGAGAGCCTCAAAAACCCCTGGCCCGTTCTGGCCCCGTTGGCCGATATCGAGCGGATTCTGAATCAGTACCCCTTTGTCAGCGCCGAACGCGAACGCAAAGAGGTGCTCGACCACGAACTGGGATTCCGCTCGCGCCTCTGGTGGCGCATTCTGCATCCCCTGTGTTTCCTGGGCCTCGTGCTGCTGCCCCTGGCGTTTTTCCTGGCGGCGGTCAAGTGGGACGAAATGTGGTTCCACAACACGATCATGCGAGTCATGAGCCACTCGACATGGGACATCATGTTGTACCTGATCCTGGGAGGGACCCTGTGGTCCATCCTGCTGTGGGAGATAGACGGCCTGATCTTTGGAACCCATCAGAAAAGCCCACAATAGTCCCCTGCTCCGGCGCCCGTCCGACGGCCCCCAAGCCGGCGCGGCGCCTCACCACTCCGTAGGAATCCGGCATGCCTCTCTATCAAGGACCCCAGTCCCCCCCCGATTTTTTTGGCGACAAGCAGAAAACAGTCCAGGAAAACAAGAGTTTCTTCCTGCGCGTGGCCGTGCTGGTGCTCCTGGTCCTCATCGGATTCGGATTCCTCGTGCTGCGCATCACCTACCTGACCGTCGGACGCGGCCAGCAACTGGCCGAGCTCTCCGAGCAGAACTACCTGCGCCAGGTCTCGATCCCCGCGCCCCGCGGCGCCCTCGTGGACCGCAATGGACAGATCATCGCCCACAGCGTGACCCGTTTCAACCTCTCCATCAGTCCGTTCGACAACCAGGAAGCCGACCTGGCCTACACCCTCGACGCGGTGCGAAGCGTCTGCCCGGCCCACCTGGTGCCCGAGGCCCGTACCCTGACCGCCGCCGAAATTGTGGAAAAACCGAAAAAACGCGCCTCCGGCGACAAGCGCGAACGCCCCAGCCGCGACCGATGGAAACCGATCCCCCTGGCCACCAACCTCACGCTCGAACAGATCACCCCGCTCATGGAACGTCTCGTGCTCCTGCCCGGCCTGCTCATCGAACCCACCTTCCAGCGCATCTACCCCTTCGGACGCGAAACCGGGCACCTGACCGGGTATATGGGCAAAATCCCGGAAAAAAGCCGGGAACTCTACACTCAGGAAAAAGGCTACGAACTGGACGACCTGGTGGGGGTGGCCGGGCTCGAACGCGCCTTCGAGGAGATCCTGTGCGGACAGAAAGGGTCCGAGTTCGTGTACCGAAACGCTGCGGGCCGCATCGTGCGGACTCTGCCCCTCAAGGGCGAGGAACCCATCCGCGGCGGCCAGGTCACCCTCACGCTCGACCTCGACCTCCAGCGCGCCGTCAACCGCATCCTGGACACCCAGACCACCGCCTCGATCGTCGTCATGGACCCGCGAAACGGCGACATCCTGGCCATCGCCTCCAAGCCCAACTACGACGCCAACCATCCCGAACTGATCTCGCGCAAACACGGCAACGACTCGTTCTGCCGGGCGTTGTCGGGCAGCTACTGGCCCGGCTCGACCTTCAAGATGATCACCGCCACCGCCTGGCTCCAGAACACCGGCGCCGACCCGACCCGCGTCATCGAGTGCGACCGGCGCTATTTTTATGGGAAAGGCCCCAAGGACTACCTGACCTGTCTCTACAGCCATGGCGGAGAAAACCTCAAGAGCGCGCTGAAAGTCTCCTGCAACGTCTATTTCTACACCGCCGCCGCCGAACTCGAACTCGATCCGTTCCTGAAAACCTGCGCCGACTTCGGATTCGGAAAACCCACCGGTGTCCAGATCGGAGGGCGTTCGAGCGCCGGGCGCCTCGGCCTGCTTCGTCCTCACATGACCGCCAGCCGCATAGACCGCATCAAACTCGGCATCGGCCAGGGGGAATTGCTCAAGACCACCCCGCTCCAGATGACCATCGCCTACTGCGCCATGGCGAATGGGGGCTCGCGCTACGAAGCCCACATTGTTCATGAAACCCGTCGCCCGGGCGAACAGGCCCAGCTTTATGCGCCCACCGTCCTGAGCCAGATCGGCTGGACCCAGGCCCAGCACAACGCCATCGAAGAAGGCCTGAAGGCCGTGGTCTATGAGGAAAATGGGACCGGGCGCTACGGGAAATTCCCCAAGGAATGGAAAGTCGCGGGCAAAACGGGAACGGCCCAGAAGGGCAAAGGCCGCCCCGTGGACGCCTGGTTCGCCTGCTATGCCCCGTCCGACAATCCGGAAGTCTGCATCGTCGTCCTGGTCGAAGACGCCGGCGGCCACGGCGGGGAAATCTCGTCCCCCGTCGCCAAGGAAGTCCTCAACGACTACTACCGCCTGCGTTTCGAACGGACGGGACAGGCCGTCCCCGGCGGGCCCGCCACCCTGACCGTCCCGCCGGTTCCCAACCTCACGACCCTGCCCGTGGAATCGGGATCGGTTGACGGGGAAGACGACGACGAGACCACCCGGACCTCGCCCGCGTCGCTCCTGCAAACGCTTCCCACAACCCTTGCGCCCCCCACGCTGGCTCCTCCGCCCCTGCCGACCCGAAAACCGGGACTGAGCGAATAGAGTCATTGCCAGAAGGAATCTTCATGATTCGACTATCAGTCCTTGCAAAGAGCCGTTCCGTCCCGGAGGGACAGTAAGAAAATAGCCCACCGTTTCAACGGTGGGAAAGGTGTCCTCAGACAATTCGTCCCGGAGGGACGGCTGAAAAAACCCGGGCAACCGACAACCGTCCCTCCGGGACGGGAAAGACGGGTGTTTCGGGACCCAGCGCTGAAGCGCTGGGCTATTTCCTGAAGTCCCTGACGGGACTTGGATCAGAAACACCCGATTCCGCGTCAGAGTGAAGATTCTTTTGGATAAGGGTATAAAGCCCAAATTGACGGACTGAACATTCAATACCACGCCCCTTTCGTTTCGGATGCTCTTCA
>DAOPYU010000087.1:0-12941 GCA_035353095.1 Candidatus Sumerlaeota bacterium
GGTCCCCCCGGCAAACCGATCCCCGCCGTCGCGCACATGTTTTCCAACATTGACATTCCCTGACTCCTTCCACCTTCTCATTTCATCCAGAGGCCCCCACCTGCCGCCCCTTCAGACGGATGGGATGCCTCGGCTTGGGTCAAATCAGCTCACAGACTTCCTCACCCGCCCCTTTTCCGGCAGGTATCTTGAAATTCTATGCCGCAATTTTGGGATATTGCAAGAGATTTCTCCGACCCGGCTTTCCCATTTTCCGAACCATCACGGGAAATGGACGACAAAGGTCTTGAAGTCGCCGCCCTTAAAGACCGGCGCCTGGTTCGTCCACGCCTCCCCTTCGATTACCGGAGACGGATTAAGAGCGCTTGCACCCTGAGTTTTCAAGAGTTTGACCCACCCTGCATAGGTCGGGACCAGATCCTCCCCCACCAGACTGGCGCCGGCGTAAAACCCGCCCCCCGAAATCCCGGACGTTCCATAAACCTGCCCGATATCGCACGGTTGGCCGGGGGCATTGAACCCCGAGGCCACGTAATCCTCGATCCGAACCGACCCGCCGTAGAGCATGGGAATCCCGTACGACTTGACCGTCTTGCTCTTCGACACGATCCCCTTGATTTCGCCCGACGCCGTCAGGACGGTCATGTCCACGTCCGCCCCCGTGGTGGACAGGAGCCCAATCTTACCCGTACACGCCAGCGACTCGAAATAAATTCCGCCGCCGTACATGTCACCGAGATCCTTGACATAAAGACCCGAGGCGGTCATCTTCGTCAAATCCCCCTGCACCTCGATCACGCCGGAGATATCCGCTCCCGGTGCGGAAACCGTCAGGGGGCCTGCCGTCTTGAGCGAACACAGTTCCTCCGGGTCCGGATCCGGCACCCCGCTTTCGTCGTCGGTGTCGGTTCCCAGCCCGCTGATACTGAGGAAGGTTTCGCCCATCACCTTGTCGAAGCCCTTCTTCGTCTGCGCCAGGATCTTGCCGCCCTGTACGGGAATGTCAATACGGCGCGCGCCAATACCCGTCAGTTTGATGTTGAAGGGCTTGGTTCCCGAGGGCACTGGCGACCCATTCGCCATGAGCAGCGTCCAGAAGAATTCGCCCTCCGGGAAGGCCGTGGAGTCGGGCGTCGCCTGCATGGCCACCGTTCCGAAGGCCCGGGCCTGCGCCTGCAACACGTAGGTCCCCTTCGTCGTCAATCCCTTGAGGGTCCCCTCGACGGTCAGCCGCTGGATAAACGCCTGCGAGTAGAGACTCTTCAGGTCGCCATGAACCCGCACTTCGGGGAACAACAGCGCCGTGTTGTACAAAACTCCCGCCTTGGGTGTCTGCACTTCGCCCGGTTTCATCAGCGCGATCTTGATCGTGCTGCGGTCCGTCGTTCCCTGCACATCCAGCGACGAGCCGTTGAACACGCTCACCACACAGTTCTTGTAGGTGACCTTGTAGTTCTTCAGGTCGTAAGCGTTCGGGCGGAACCCGGAATCGGTCTCGCTGGGAATGCTTTCATAGTCGCCCTGGGCATTCGTGGCCGCCCGCACACTGTAGTAATAGACCGTTCCGGCCACCGCCTGGGTGTCATCGAACGAGAGCGCCGTCTGCCAGGGGCCGATATCGGTCTGAACTCCCACCTCCGAATCCGAGCGGCTGACGATGTAATACGCCGCACCCGGCACCGCGTCCCAGGTCAGGCGCACCCGGTCGGGATACCAGCCATCCGAAGCGGCAAGATTCGTGGGCGTATCACACTGAGTGAACACGTCCGTCATAAAGCTTCCCGTGTCGGCAGCCCAGACGCCACCCTCCGAGTCCTCCGCATAGCAGCGGAAGAAATAGAGCGTGTCCGAGGTCAACCCCGTCAGCGGCAAGGTAAAACTCCCCAACCCCCGCGTTCCGAGGGATGCCGCATTTTCCCACATATCCGGATCGCCATCGCCATCCATCTGGCCCCAATAGATCGTCACCTCCGCATCCCCATTGGGCAGATTGGTCAAGGTGCCCCCAACCACCGCCGAGTCCAGCGTGATCGAAGTCGCCCCGTCATTCTGGATTGAAAGCTCATTGTGAACCGTCGTCTGGAACGTCTGCGTCGGTTGCAGCCAGACCGTTCCAGACGAATTCTGGGCCAGGAACCGGTAGAAATAGGGAGTCCCCGGTGTCAGCCCCTCGAGCGGACGCGTGTGGGAACCCACTCCCAGTGTTCCCAGGGACGAGCTCCGCTGCCAGGCCCCCAGAACGGCTCCTCCGTCCGTGGTTCCCCACACCACCGTCACGGTCGGATCCTCTCCGCCGGTAGAAAGAACGGTGAGCCCCACCACCGCCGAGGTTGTCGTGATCTCACTGACGGCCAGATACTGGAGGGTCGGCAGTTGAACCGGGGTCAGTGTCAGGAAAGTTTCCGAAAGGCTGGCCCACGCTCCCCCGACGGAATTGACGGCATAGAAACGGAAATAATAACGGGTACCGGGCGCCAGCCCCGTTGTCACCGTCGTGAACACCCCCTCGTACCGATACCCCATGTCCAGTACCTGCTGCCAGGCGCCGGGCGTCGTCCCCCCGTCCGCCGTTCCCCAGTACAGATAGACCCGGGGATCTTCTCCTCCCGTGGATGTCACATTCCCCCGGAATTCGACCGACTGGGTGGTGATGGCGTCCGCCTGCTGGTTGGTGATGGCGGGCGGGTCAACATGATGCGGGGTGGTGAACGATTCGCTCGACGCGGCCCAGGTGTCCCCGACCGAATTCGACGCATGGCAGCGGTAAAAATACTGAACTCCGGGTGTCAGCCCCTCGAGGTGCTCACTGAAGTCCCCCACATCGCGCGTGCCCAGACTCTCGGAATGTTGCCAGGCCGCGGGGTTGGCGCCGCCATCGGTTTCGCCCCACAATAACCAGACGGCAGGGTTCTCGCCGCCATTGCCGGTCAGAGTTCCCCCCGCCACCGCCACGCTTTCGTCCACGCTGACGGGCGCGCGGTTGACCACCGTGGGCGCCGCAAGCGACCAGCTGGCCGTGTGCCCCATGAACGGCGGAGTCCACTGCATGGCGTTGTCCCCCGCATCAATCAGATAGACAATATAGAAATAATCCGTATCGGGCTGGAGCCCCTTGGTGTCCGTGTAGGTCACCTCATCCTCGTCCGCCCGGAGTCCCGGCGAACCGCCCAGCATGGGCACCAGCGCATCGTTGACCTTCTCGTAGGAACCGGGGGCGCCGGTCGTACTGCGCTGAACGTCATACCCCTTCGATCCGGCGGGCGGGTTGTTCTCACTCCACCTCAAGCCCATCGGGCCGCCTCCCAACGCCAGCGCCGCCCCATTGTTCGCGGAAAGATTGCCGGTTTCGACCGTCGTCTCGATGTAGAACCGGTTCGAGAGATCGTCCACCAGCCGGAATCCGTCCGCCGAGCGGGCGTTCTCGACCCGCAGCGTGTTGGTGGTCTCACCCGTTTCCTCCTGGATCGAATAAATCCCCTGCCAGACCGTCGGGCTGATCCAACCGGGATTGGGCGCCACCACCGAGGCCGTATAGGGCGGCTGGGTTCCAAAGCTCACGTTGGGATTCTGCGCCGGGTCCATCGGCTTGCTGAACGTCAGGGTGAAGGTCACCGGCCCGACATAGACATGCTCGTCGAGATTCGGTGTGACCGACTTGAGGAACGCGGGTGTCTGAATATCGGGGGAGTCGGCCACCTGAGCAACGGCATAGGGCCAGATCCCCAACCTCGAGGCCGTCATGACGTCATAACCGTCCAGAATGAAGGCCATATTGCTGCCCACCGGCAGTTTGTCCAGTTCCAGGGTATTGGAAGTCCCCCAATAATTTTCGATATAGTTCCCCGCGGTCAACGACGAATAATAGGCGGCCTCGAATGTTTTTCGAATCGTGACAACAGGACCGCGTTTATACAGAGCGAAATTGTTGAAGAGATTTGAATGGGTGACCGAGAAGACATCCGATACCCCCCCCTGGAGATTGCGGAGGAGGGAGGAATCGCGCACCGTCCCGGCGCCCTTGGCCCGGACTCCGACTCCCCGATTGCCCAGAATCCAGCAATTCTCCACCAGGGTCGGATTGACCAGCCCATCCCCCTCGTTGCGGATGATGGTCGAGTTTTGGACCGTGAAAGCCCCTTTCGCGCCATAAACGCCATTGCGCCCCAGATAACTTCCCTGGATAATGACCCCCGCATCGCTCAAGCCTTCCCCATTGTCCGCAAGCGATGAATGGGTGAGCGAGTAAAGATTCCGGGCGGCGGCGCCGACATTGCCCACCACGAGCGAGTTGGAAAGGGCCGTGTTCTTCTTGGTCGCCCCCCAGACCCCCTCGCCCCCGTTATCCCGCACGACACAATTGTCCACCGCCGTTCCTTCCGTCAGAATGCCCGCCACGCCGTTGCCCACCGCAACGCACCCGTCTATCGTTCCAGCGACATCGCGCGCCTCGATCCCCACGCCACTGTTGCCGATGGCCGTGCAGTTGGAAATACGCCCCGGACCGGTCATCAACACCCCGTGACCGGAGAAATTGATGTTGCGCGGGTCGTCTTCCGTATGGTTGCGCCCCCGATTGCGCAGGGCCGTCACATTCGATTGCGAACCGACCGTGATGGAACCGCTTCCGCCATTCGAAAGAGTGCGGCAGTTTTCCACCTGCATGCCCTGCAACCCGTCGCCGGTGTTGTTCTCAGCCACACACCCCTCCAGGTTCCGCCCAATCAACCCATCGCCGTCGTTCGAATACGCCTCGCAATTGACCAGCGGGCGGGAATAGCCCATAGACACAATCCCGGCGCCGATATTGAAATGGGCCGCACACGCCGTCAGGGTTGTTTCGCCCGCCACGGAAACCAGCCCCCCCTCGATATTCCTCATAAACTGACAATTGGAGAACGAAGTGTTACCCAGCGCGTTGTGAACCCCGGCCCCATCTTCGAAAATACAGTGATCGAACAGAGCCTGCGTGGCGCTGGTGGTGATTGTGAAGGCCCCCCACGCCGAGAATACCTCTCCCCGGCGCTGCCGGAATTCATCCACCCCGATATCGGACGAAACCCCGAAACGCGGGTCTCCATCCACATCCGTAGCCAACACCGCCGCCGAGACGTCCGGTCCAATCCCTCTCTCCCGGCACTCGGAACGCTCGGTCAGGTGATAATCCTCGATGGCCCATTTCTGCGGCAGGGAAACCGTTCCCTTCTGCGAGTCATCCGTCCACACAAGATGCCGGGTCGCATCCCCCCAGACCACCAGCGTATTTTCCCAATTCGACTGGACCACATAGGCCCGGTTTCCGATCCGGACCACCTTCCCCACCAGACTGTCGCGTCCCGGCGCCAGCCCCTCGACCTTCAGTGTCGAGACCCGCTCTTCCTCACTGTAGTCAATCCGGGTCACCATCCCCCAGGCCACCGGCCCGACAAACCCCGCCTCCGCATCCAGGTTCGTCGTGTCCGGCGTATCGGGCGGCCAATCCCCCTGGACATTGGAGTAAGTGATATCGGCCACATCGGAAAGCACTTCACCGGGGAGGTTGCCCCGAAGGACCGAGTTCACGACAGACAAAGTCGTCTGAGAGTCGCCACTGGCAATGCCTCCTCCCAGCCCCGACGTCGAAGAAATCTGGTTCTCGACCACCACACAGTTCGAGAGCGAGACGGTCCCGCCCCCTTCACAGAACATCCCCCCGCCTTCGCCCGAGGAATTCCCCGCCAACACGCTGTTGAACACCCGGACACTCGAGTTGTAAACATACAGGCCGCCCCCCTCGTTGTTCGAGGCGTTGCCTTCCACCCGGCAGTTCTGGATCTGGCAAAGCAACGAATTGGAGAGATGAATCCCCCCCCCTTCCATTTCGGAAGAATTGCCCGCGACAACCGTGTTCAGCAGTGTCAGAAGGCTCCCTTCCGAATAAATCCCGCCGCCGTCGCCATTGATCACCGTCGCATTCGCCGTGATGACGTTGTTCACTGCCACAACATTCGAGGGCGCAACCGGCGTGACCAGGGAGGGAAACAAGGCGATCCCCGCCCCGTGCTGGCTGCCATTGCCCACAATCAGATTGTTCAGAACAGACAGGCTGATCCCCTCGACCAGAATCCCGCCTCCTGCCGCAATATCGCTGGTCGAGTTGTCGGCAATCCGATTGTTCGAAATACTCGGGGTTCCACCTCCCCCACACGCAATCCCCCCACCGCCCAGTTCGGAATAATTCGACTCGATCACATTATTGGAAATCGAGGGCGAAACACCGTCACACAGAATCCCGCCCCCCCGGGCCACCAGCGTCCGACCGTTCCGAACCTGAAAACCATCCAGCCGCGCGTTGCTGGCGGCATACACCACGGCGTTCCGGTTCTCGCCATCCAGAATGGTCGGATTGGCCGCAATGTCTCGCCTCCAGTACTTCCCATCGTACCCGCCGAAGAGGTCCACATTCGGTTTCATCACGACCGTGTAAAAACTGCCATTCGGGGCCACCGACCCTTTCTCCTGGGGGCCGTAGGTTCCTCCCGCCACCAGGATGGCCACCCGACCGGTTTCACTTCCCACGACCTGATTCAAAGCAAACGAGATCGTCCGCCAGGGATTACGGACCGTTCCCGTCTCCTCCCCTGCGAAATCCGATCCCCGCTCAATATCCACATGGACAACGCGGGCATAGGCAGACAAATCCACCAGCCGGTTGGCGGGCCCCACATCCTCCGGCGCTTCCAGCACCCCCGTTCTCTTTTGAGCGAATCCATACGGCTTCATGGAGGTGAACCGAATGGGGCTGCCTGAAGTTCCCTGCGCCTTCAGGTCGCAGGACGGTCCCAGCGTAAAATTGACACCCGGCCCCATCTTGAAGAGCGTTCCCGGCGCGATCGTGATGTTCCCCTGCAATTGCAGATCGTCCGAAACCACATAGGTGCGATCGGCGGTGAAGGCCTTGTCCACGACTGTTCCCGAAATCGGTTCTTCCCGTTCCACGGGTACCTCAAACGTCAGGGTTTTGTTGAAGGCGCCCCCGCCCGCCACCACCGTCAGACTGAACGTCACCGCCGACGCCGAACTCAGGGCGCGAACCCGAATGTTCTGAAAGGGATCGTCGGCGTTCGAGCGCGTCTCGCCATACGGGATTCGGCCAAAAACGGTCTGGGCGTCCCAGATCGCCTCGACGTCGGTGAGGGGAGCCGACAGGTACCCCACGACATCCAGGGCATCGGCCTTCTGGGCGGAAAGATGCACGATCAAACGCGCCGTCTCGCCCGCTTCCAACGCTCCGTCCCCGTCATTGCTCAGACTCAGGGCCGGATCGTCATCCACCTCATATCCCGCCACCACGATCTCGGGCGTCATCGCGGTTTCCAGCGCGGCCCGGGCATTGAGCATCCCCGCACCCGCCCACTCGCCCAGCGGCGTAGCCGTACGCGCCAACTGAGCCCGAATCGCGGCATTCGATTGACCGGGATAGTGGGCTTTCAACAACGCCGCCACCCCCGACACCATGGGCGCGGCAAAACTGGTCCCCGAGCCATACGATCCGTTGTACTGGGAGCCCGGCGTGGTCGAGAAAACCGTGGTCCCGGGCGCAGCCAGCTCTACCAGTGAGGTCTCCGTCCCATTGTAGTTCGAGAACGGCGCGCGCTGCACCCCGTCGTCCTGAGTCGCGGCCACCCCGATGACCGAATCGAGCGAGGCGGGATAGACGGGCGAGTTGCTCTGATTCTCGTTACCGGCCGCCGCCACCAGTACGGCGCCAGCGCTGTAAGCCGCATTGCAGGCATTGGTCAACGTCTGACTGAACGACTCGAATCGCAGGCTCAGATTGATTACGTCGGCACGGCAGGCCACCGCCCAGTTGATGGCCGACGCCACATCGGCGCTGGTCACCGTCCCCACGGAAGTGGCGACATCCAGAGACAAGAGGGTACAACCATGCGCAATCCCGGCGATCCCTTCGCCATTTCCAGCCGATGCGCCGATAATCCCCGCCACGCGGGTGCCATGTCCCACGTCATCGAAAATGGACGTGTTGTTCTCCACAAAGTTGTAGGAAGCCTGCCGGTTGACTCCATCCTGCAGGTCCGCATGATTGGGGTCAATACCCGAGTCCACCACCGCCACCACCACCCGGGGCCCGGCGCCGTTCTGCCGGTCCCAGGCCACTTCCATGCCGATGAGCGACAGATCGTGCTGGCTCTGGCCGTAGAGGGGGTCGGACGGAACCGCCCCCAGCGCTCCCAGAAAGTTCGGTTCGGCATAGGCCACCGCCGGGTCGCTCGAATACGCCTGACACACCGCCCGCACATCCACCGTCGGATCGAACCGCAACACCCACAGTTCCGAAACCTCCGGACTGGGAGTCACCGTGGCCGCCACAGAAGCCTGCGCGGCCGTCGCGCTGGTGTCGCGCTCGGGGCTCGAAGCGCTTTTTTTGCTCACATCCGGGCAAAGCGGCTTTGCCGCGCGCAGGCCAAACCGCCGATCCAGCGCCTGAAGACTCTGGGGACGCCCCTTTTCGGCCAACGCTCCCGCCGCCCGGAATCCCGGCAAAACACCCGCCCCTCCCGACTGCGTCTGGAAAGCCACTCCCTGACGGTAACGCACCACCATCTCGCCCGGGCGGTATTGAGGATCTCTCGGACCCGCCTGCAGAGTAGCCGGCAGGACAACCAGCGCCAGCAGAAACCCCAGAAGGGAAAGAGTCTTGTTTTTCAGACCGGTCTTCAACATATCCACATCTCCATGCGCAACAGACTTTGTTTCAGGGTCAGGCGTCCCTATAGCACCGTATGCTCTACCACCAAGCCGGTTCCGGGTCCAATGATTCCTCGACTTTTCTCACCCATATTCTCTCAACCGTCAGCGCCAGGCCGTCACCACAATTCCCTCCGGATTACTCTGGGTCCGAACGATATTGCCGATACTCTTCGTGCCGTTACTGGCGTCGTAGGGGATATCGCACCCCTTCAGGATCGCGGGATTGGGATTGAACGGCCCGGCCTCCATGTCGTTCTGACTATAGACACGATCGGGCCCGTTCGAGGAAAGCCGATAACGCCCGTACCGGGCCAGGCACCCCTCGTTTCCCCCGAAAAAGTCCACCGCTTCCCAGGGGGGCGGGGGATCCAGGCTGAAAACATCGGCCATCGTACTGGGCCGCAGCACCGACAGATAGGAATAATACTGTTCGAGTTCCCCCTGCGCCTCACTCGTTTCGCCCGTCTTGAACGGATCTTTCAGGCGCGCGTTCATCAGGTAAGCCACCGGCGTCGTCAGAATAACCGGCACCACGCTGTAGGCGGTATTGGGCGGATACAACCCCCAATCCACACTGTAGGCATCGGCGCCCGTCGCGACGGTGCGCATGTCGGCCTTCGCCCGGGTCACCTTGGCCCGGGTCTGCGCCTCGAGAAAATTCGGCACCGCAATGGCGGCCAGAATCGCAATGATTGCCACCACAATCAACAATTCGATGAGGGTGAATGCCCTTGTTCCCTTCTCGTTCCACACAACCGACGGGTCAACCTTGTCTCCGGAGATTTTCATGACCCGCTCCTTTCTGCCCCTGTTCATGGAACAGAACGCTCCTTCATTCCTTCACAGCCGCACACAATTCCTGCAGACGCTTTTCTTCGACCCGATTCTGTTGCCGGGCAGATTCCTCGATTCCCTTCTCGATGGCCTCAAGCGCCTCGGGCCTGTGGCCCTTCAGCAGATAAAACCGGGCTTCCAACCGCTTCAAACGCGGGACCTCCAACCGAAACCCTCCGTTCTCCAGCGCTTCCGACGCACCCGCCAGTTTCTTCTTCACCCGTACCAGCGATTGATCGCGACAATTGTCTTTATGATCCTCCAACGCCGCCTCGATTTCCACCAGATCCAGCGAGAACAACCGCTCACGATCACCGATCTTGCGGGCGATCGTCCTCCCCTGACGCAGGTTCTTGTCCCGCTCGTCCGGCTGACACAGGTAGAGATACCCCAACGCCAGATTCTCGTGCGCAATGGCCTGGCTGCGCAGGTCACCGATACTCGCGGCCAACTGCAGCGACTTTGCGCCGTGTTCCACAGCCTGCGGGTACTGCCCGCGCACCAGACCGAGATTGGCCAGGTTTCCGTAAATCCACGTCTGAACCTGCGGATACCGCAACCGTTCGGCGATTTCGAGCGCCTGGAGGTAATGCGCCTCCGCGTCCGTCAGTTTGCCGAGATTTTCCTCGATGATCCCCATGTTCATCAGGGTGGCCGCCACTCCGAAACGGCTCCAGGTCTTGTGTTGCAGACGCAGATTCTTGTGAAAACCCGCCAGCGCCTCGGTCAGTTTCCCCGTCTTCCAGTCCAGGAGCGCCAGATTGTTACCGGCATCCGCCTGCGAGGCCAGATCCGAGACCTGACCGGCCAGCCGGGCCGTCTCGTTCCACGCCTCGCGCGCCTCGGCCCACTGGCCTTCTCCCCACGCGCAATACCCCAGAACATTCGCCGCGGCGGCCAGACCGCGAAGATCCTCGAATTCCTTCAGAACCGGCTGCGCTTCCTGAGCCGCCTTGCGCGCCTCCGCATAGGCGCCCGTCTGCATGTGGGTCATGCCGAACTCGAGCCGGAAACGGGCGCGCATCAACCGGTCCTTCTCCACAAACGGCAAGGCGCTCCCTTTCCGGAAAACGCCCAGCGCGTCCTCGTATTGTCCCAACAGACGGTGGAGACGCCCCTTGGTCCAGAGAATCTGTCCCATCTTTTTCTGCTCTTCCTCACTGGGGCGGTTGTCTCCCGCCGCCCCCTTTTCGAGCCGTTCCAGCGCACTCTCGTAGAAATGGATGGCTTCGGGCAGCGCGGCCTGTTCCACCGCCCGGTCCCCCGCCAGCTGCAGGTACCGGATCGCCTGTTCACGGTTGTTCGCCTGCTCGTAATGGAACGCCAGTACCGGATACAGGTCTTCGAGGCGGTTCTTGAACGTGACCTCAATGCGCGCAGCGATCAGGTCGTGCAGGTCGCTGCGCTGGCGTTCGAGAAGCGACTGGTACGCGATCTCGCGGATCATGTGATGGTGAAACAGAAACTCGAGTTCCCGCGGGGTTTTCAGGTCGTCTAGGAATTCCAGACCTTTGAGTGAATACAGGCGCGCCAGCAAGCCGTCGCGGACAATATCGAACAGTTCGATCAACTGGAACGCGAACCGCTGCCCGAGAACCGCCGCGCACTGCAACACCAGTTTGCGCCGCCGGTCCAGCAGGTCTATGCGCGATTCGAGCATCCCCTTCAACGAAGGGGGTACCCACGTCCGGATCATCTCCGTGAGCGCTTCCCCCTCGGGCTTTTCTTCCATCTGGGCAATGCGATGCGCGATGGAATGAACCAGTTCCACCAGGAAAAGCGGATTGCCCGACGAGTACTTGAGTAACCCCTGGCTGACTTCCGGAACCAGGTCGCGCGTGTCGGCCAGATGTTTCAACAAATCCCGCCCCGAGTCGGCGTCCAGTTCCCGCAACACGATCCGTTGCAGGCGGCGGCAGTTTTCCCCCGGCAAAACGAACCCATTGCGGTGCGCCAGCAGGAAAAACACATTTCGGATCGGCGGCGCGGTCAGGAGGGAATCGAGAATTTCCAGACTGCTCTCATCCGCCCACTGCAAATCGTCAAGCAGAATCACCAGCGGACGGTTGCGGGCCAGCGTCTCGAGAATGGCCGCAATATCCGCACAGATCTGACGCCGGACAATCCCCTTACTCAGGTCCTTCAACTTCTGCAACGCCGCCGGAATCCCGAAAATGGCCCGGATCGAAAGCAGACCATCACTTTTCTCGGCCAGTTCGTACCCCGACTCCCCGAGACTCTCGATCCATTGATTCAATCCGGCGTCCTGTTTATCCGTTTCATCATTGGGGCCTCCCCCCCACCGGCTGCTCAGCGCGGTACGCCACTCGCCATACGAGAGTTTGGCATTGTGCGGACTGCCTTCCGACGCCAGAACCTGCACATCGGGAATTACCGTCTCGCGGAACTGAGTCAGAAGACGCGTCTTGCCGATCCCCGGCATCCCCACCACCACGCAGCCATGCGCATGGGTGAAGTTCCCCGTTCGCGCCTCCTCCTCGAAATGCCGCCAGCACTCGGTCAGGCGCTCCAGTTCATGGCGCCGTCCCATGAAAGGCATCGAATAATCGCGCCGCTCGACCTCCTGCGCCTCCTTCGGCCCCTCGACCTCGTAGGTCACGACGGGTTCGGCGATATTCTTGAACTTGCGCGCGCGTTTCTTGCGCGCGTCAAAGACCCGGCTGATCTGCTCGTAGGTGTCGGGACAAATCAGGAGCGTATCGGCCTCGGCCGCCGCCTCGATACGCGCCGAGAGATTCACCGACGGGCCGAAAATGTCAAAATCAATCTGTCCGCCCCCTTTCCGGGTGATCGAAGAGAGAATCCGGCCCGTGGCAATTCCTGCCGAGACTTGAATCCGGGTCCCTTCGATCCGGGGGAAGAGCCGGACCATCTCGCGGATTTCGAGGGCAGCGTACACGGCCGACTCGACGTCGCGGTCGTAAGCCACCGGGGCGCCAAAAACGGCCAGCGTCGCATCGCCCGCATACTTGACCACAAACCCATTGTAGCGGCTGATGACCTGCGTGCAGATCTCGTAGAACGTGTCGAGAACGTCCTTGACCGCCTCGGGCGACATTTTCTCCGAAAGCGCCGTGTACCCCGTAATATCAATGAACAGAACCGACGCGGTGCGGTATTCATCCTCCGAACGGCTGAGAAATTCTTCAAGACGCTGGCGGTGCTTGACGGCAAAGGCCGGGTCAATTCCCTTGTAACGCGCCGCAATCACACTCTCGACATCGCCCATGTTGATGAACGACCGGCGACGGCGCATCACCTCCACCACGCTCTGTTCCGTCTCCGACAACGTCTCGGCGGGAGGCGTTTCCACCGCCAGCGCCCGGTCCACCCCTTCT
>DAOPYU010000088.1:0-7767 GCA_035353095.1 Candidatus Sumerlaeota bacterium
CGGGCTGGAGTTCGGCGATCAGGGCGGCGACGGAGCGGTGGATCTGGTCGAGCCGCTGGGGCAGGGGATCGGAGGCGGGGGTGTGGATGGCGCCCCAGCGCACGTCGCGCGGGCCCCCTTCGGGGTACACAATCAGGCCCCAGCCGACGGAAGCGAGGCCGGGGTCGAGTCCGAGGATGCGCATCGCGCGGGGACCTTTCCGGAGAAATCGGGTCACGGAGGGGCGTTGGAGCCGTTCCGTGTTTTTGCTGATTGTGAGGATAGCGGCAGGCGGGGAGGAATGCAAGGGGAGGAGGGGGGAAGGGTGATTTTTTGAGATTTTTCATTTTTTCAGGAATGGGAATCGGTCGGTTGGTTACTGGATAGGTGGAGAAAGAGTGGGGTTTGGGGGAGGAAATATTTCAGAAGGTTTGAATATCTGGAGTTAGGCGAAGTTCGGCCTCCGGGGGAACAGGGTTTCATGGAGGGGAAAAGCGGACGGGGTGTTTGTGGGAATGGGGGAAGTGAGGGGTTTTCGGTCGCTGCCGGGCGTCTGGACGGGTGGAAAGCGAAAAAGAGGGGGGAGTGGGCGAGAAGAGCGGAATGGGGAGCGGGGGGGCGAAGAAAGGCTTGACAATTTATCGGCGGGTTGTTTAGGGTCTGAATGTTTGACGAGTCAACAAACGAAAGCAGTGAGAACGAGCCCTTTGACGAAACGAACTTCAACCGCCGATCAGCTTCTGGTGCGTCAGATGAACATGGCGCTTCTGCTCGATACGTTGCGTCTGGCGCAGTCCACTTCGCGTGCGCGTCTGGCGGCGCAGGTGGGGCTGAATCGCAGTACGGTGTCGAGTATTATTACCGAATTGCTGGAGATGGGTCTGGTGTGTGAGACGGAATTACAGGCCTCGAAAAACGGGCGTCCGGGGATGCTGCTGGAGTTGAACCCGAATGCGGGGTGCGCGTTGGGGGTGGACATCAACGTGGATTTCATCGGGGTGGTGCTGGCGGATTTCACGATGAATGTCCGGTGGCGGCGGCATGTGCGGTCGAACCCGGAGGCCCCGGAGCGGGTGATTCTCGATCAGGCGCTGGCTTTGACGTCCGAGGCGCTGGCGGAATGCGATCGTCTGGGGTTGCGGCAGTTGGGGATCGGGATCGGGGTGCCGGGGCTGGTGGATGAGGAATCGGGGGTGTTGCGTTTCGCCCCGAACCTGCGCTGGCGCAATGTGCCGTTGCGCGAGATGTGGGCGCGGCGTTTCAATCTGCCGGTCTATCTCGAGAATGACGCCAATGCGGCGTTGCTGGGGGAGCATTTCTGTGGGGTGGCGCGGGGGGTGGACCATCTGTTTTATCTGAACGCCGGACGGGGTCTGGGAGGCGCCGTCATGGTGGATGGGCGTCTGGTACGGGGCGCGTCGGGTTTTGCCGGGGAAGTGGGGCATATGAAGGTGGAATCCCAGGGGCGCGAGTGTGGGTGTGGCCGGCGGGGGTGCTGGGAAACGGTGGCGGGCCAGCGGGCCGTGGCGGTGCGGGTGGCCGAGCGGATCGCGGCTGGCGAGAAGAGCGACCTGCTGTCGGATCTGTCTCAGGGTGATCTGGAGAGTCTGACGTTTGCCGCGGCGGTGGAAGCGGCGGAGCAGGGCGATCAACTGGCGTGTGAGGTGTTGGAGGAAATCGGGGGGAAGCTGGGCATGGGCCTGGCGAACCTGGTGAATGTGTTGAACCCGCAGATGGTGGTGCTGGGAGGGGCGTTGAGTCTGGCGTCGCCGTTCCTGCTGCCGGAGGTGGAGCGGGTGATTCAGGAGAAGGCGTTGCCGGAGTTGCGTCAGGGTTTGCGCGTCGAGGCGTCGGCGAACAAGGATGACGCGTGTCTGATCGGCGGGGTGGCGATGGTGCTGACGCGTCTGTTGCGTGAGCCGACGCTGGTGCGTTCGGCGCCGGTGGCGGCGTGAGGGGTGTGGGAGAAGAACGAAAGCGGGGTTTTCGCGCAGGTGGCGGGGGTCCTGATCGTGTGGCGATATTACAATGGAGGTTGAATTCATGCATTCCGAGAAAACGTCTGGTGCGGGCGCTTCGATCAGCCGGCGTGACTTCCTGGCTTCGTCGGTGACGGCGGGTCTGGTTCTGGCCGGGGCGGGCGTGTTGGCTTCGGCTCGAGCGCAGGAAGCGGGCGCGCCGCAGGCAGCAGGAGGGAACAAGAATCCCGGCGACTTGAATGTGGCCCTGATCGGGTTTGGGTGTCAGGGTCGGGTCTTGGCCGATTCGTGTGCCAATATTCCGGGGATTCGGTTCACGGCGGTGTGTGACATCTGGGATTATGCGCGCCAGCAGGCCGTGCAGCGCCTGGGGGTCTATGGGCACAAGGTGAACGTGTACGAGAACTACGTGGAGATGCTGAGCCAGGAGAAGGATTTGCAGGCGGCGATCATTGCCACGCCCGACTGGGTGCATGCCGAGCAGGCGAAGGCCTGCATGGAAGCGGGCCTCCATGTGTATTGCGAAAAGGGGATGGCGACGAAGCTCGCGGACGCCCGGTCCATGGTCGAGTCGTCGCGCAAGACGCAGAAACTGTTGCAGATCGGCCACCAGCGCCGCAGCAATCCGCGGTACCAGCATGCCATTGACAAGGTGATGACGCAGGAGAAGTTGCTGGGCCGGGTGACGCAGGGCTACGGGCAGTGGGATCGGGCCAAGACGCCTCTGCTGTCGTGGCCGTCGAAGTTCACGATCAAACAGGAGACGCTCGACCTCTACGGTTACGACAACATGGTGCAGATGCGCAACTGGCGCTGGTTCCGCCGCTATGGCCTGGGGCCGTTCGCCGATCAGGCGCTGCATCAGCTCGATGTGTTCAACTGGGGTTTCCAGGCGCCCGCTCAGGCCGTGACGGCGATTGGCGGGTTGGACTATTACCACGATCTGGAGTGGCCCGACACGGTCATGGCGGTGCTGGACTATCCGTTCGGGGGCGGGGTGTCGCGGGCTTATTATCAGGTGTTGAGCGCCACGAGCCACGGCGGGTATGTGGAGAATTTCATGGGGGAAAACGGGACGATTCTGATCTCGGAGCAGATGATGCTGGGCAATGGCGCCGAGCGTGAGCGCCGGGCTCCGGAGCTCTGGTGGCAGGAGTTGGGGCGTCGGGGTCTGTTGAAAGCGCCGGCCAAGGCTCCGGCGGCTCCGGCGACGGCGGCGAAGAAGGCGGTGGATACGCGCGCGACGCTGGCGGGGGAGAAGTGGACCTTCCCGGTCGAACTGGCCAAGCCGGTTCACCAACCGCATCTGGAGAATTTCTTCAATGGCATCCGGAACGGGGAGAAATTGAACTGTCCGGGCGAAGTGGGCTATCAGGCATTGGTGACGGTCTTGAAGACGTATGAGGCGTTGCAGTCGGGCGCCAAGGTGGCGATTACGCCCGAGGATTACAAGGTCTGAGGTCTGCGGTAGAGTGCAGGCATCCCCCGCGCATGGTGCGGCGGGCAAGTGAAGGAATCAGGGGAGGCGCAGGGCGGTGAGACGGCCCGCCGCGCTTCTGGAACGATGCGGAGGACGATTCATGGATTCGGAAAAGAAAACGGACGGGGTGACGGAACGCACGGGGCTGGTGGACAGTTCGGGTTTGCCGATCGGCGCGGTGGCCGGTCTTGCGGCGCTGGCGACGTCGGGGTTTGTGCGGGCCCAGGAGAATCCCAACAAGGTGGATGACTTGAATGTGGCCATGGTGGGGTTTGGCGCCCAGGGCCAGGTGCTCTTCGAGTCGTGTGTGAACAAGGTCGAGTATGTGACGCCCGGCGGGATGAAGCGGGTGCGTCCCTCGATTATGGGGCTGCGTTTCAAGGCGTTGTGCGACATCTGGTCCGAGAAGCAGAAACTGGGCAAGGGCCGCATGAAAGTGGCGGGTTACAAGGACGTCAATGTCTATGAAGACTACCGCGAGATGCTGGCGAAGGAAACGGACCTGGACGCGGTGATCGTGGCGACGCCGGACTGGATGCACGCCGAGCATGCCAACGCGTTTATGGAAGCGGGCAAGCATGTCTATTGCGAGAAGGAAATGTCGAACTCGCTCGAGAAGGCGAAGACGATGGTTCTGACGGCGCGCAAGACGGGCAAGCTGTTGCAGATCGGCCACCAGCGCCGCAGCAACCCGCGTTATATCCATGCGGTCAAGAACCTGATGCTGGGCGAGCGTCTGCTGGGCCGGGTGATGAATTCTTATGGGCAGTGGAACCGCGCGGTCATGCAGGACATTGACATGGACTTCCCGGAAGACAAGCGCGTGACGGCCGAGCGTCTGAAGGCGTTCGGGTACGAGAACTGGCGGCAGTTCCGTAACTGGCGCTGGTACAAGAAGTACGGCGGCGGGCCGATCGTGGACCTCGGGTCGCACCAGATCGACATCTTCTCGTGGGTGTATCGCACGAACCCGAAGTCGGTGACGGCGGCGGGGGGGATTGATTACTACCAGGACCACGAGTGGTACGACAACGTCATGGCGATGTACGAGTATGAGAACGACGAGGGGACGGCGCGGGCGTTCTACCAGACGCTGACGACGACGAGCCACGGCCAGTTCACGGAGAACTTCCGGGGCGAGGATGGCGCGATCGAGATTTCCGAGGTGCCGCCGAACGGCAACACGGCGGTGCGCGAGGCGCATGCACCCGTGGCGAAGTGGAGCGAGCTGGGGCGGCGCGGGTGGCTCAAGACGACGGCGCGCACGATCAGCCGGACGGTGACCAAGAATACGCAACTGGATGTGAACATGACGGTCGAGGGGGACAAGTGGCCCCTGCCGATCGAGTTGAATCTGCCGGCCCACACGCCGCATCTGCAGAATTTCTTCGATGCCATCCGGCTGGGCAAGAAGCTCAATTGCCCGGCGGAGGTGGGGTACGAGACGGCGGTGGCGGTGCTGAAGGTGAACGAGGCGGTTGCCGCCGGGCGGACTTTGCATTTCGCGAAAGAGGAGTTCGAGGTTTGAAAATGAAAAGACTGCTGACAACAATCCTGCCCGTTTTTCTGGGAATGACGGCTCTGGCCGTCGCGGCTGAAAGCGAAGTCGAGCGCCCGTGGGATGGAAACAAGACGATTCCGGTTCACCGGTTCAATCTGATGGATGAGAATGGCGAGGCGATTCTGCCCGCGCAGCCCGAGACGGCGCCGATGTCGGTGAAGCAGACCTGCGGGTCGTGCCACGATTACGACACGATCGCCAAGGGGCGTCACTTCAATTATCTGGACCCGAACGTCAAGCCGGGCCGCATGAACCAGCCGTGGGTGCTGGTGGACGAGAAGACCGGCACGCAGTTGCCGTTGTCGTATCGCAAATGGGATGTGGCGAACATCTGGAAGCCGGATCAGATCGGCATGACCCTGTGGGAATTCACGAAGGCGTTTGGGCGCCACCTGCCGGGTGGAGGCGCCGCGGAACCGGCGACGCCCGAGACGGGCAACATGCGCTGGGAGGTTTCGGGGGGTGCGGAGATCAATTGCTTTGGCTGTCACAACCGTTCGCCGCGTCAGGACATGAGCGAGTGGGCGAAACAGATGGCGCGCGAGAACTACCGCTGGGCGGCGACGGGCGCCAGCGGGCTGGGCGATGTGAATGGGATGGCCTCGCGCCAGAAGCCGGAGTGGGACAAGGATCAGGGCCCGGCGCTCGATGACCGCAAGTTTGCCATTCCGCCGTCCATCAATTATGACGCGACGCAGTTCGACGGCAAGGGCCGGGCGTGGCTCAATGTGGGCAAGCCGGACGATCAGCGCTGCCTGTATTGTCACTCGGTGGCGAAGGCGGGCGAAGAGCGCGCGCATTCGATGGGCGACATCCACTCGGCGAAGGGGATCGGTTGCGCGGATTGCCATAAGAACGGCTTGAATCACGACATTTCGCGGGGCGATGAGAAAGTCGCGGCGAAGGACTCGGCGCAGACGAGTGCGACAGCGGCCACCGCCGGGGAGAAGGAAAAGTCGGCGGAATCGGTGGACCTGTCGTGCCGGGGGTGCCACCTGGGCGATGCGCAGCCGAAGACGCTGGCGGACCGGGGCGGCTGGCATGCGGCTCCGCGTCCGGAGCACAAGAATATTCCGGCGATCCACCTGGAGAAGATGACCTGTACGTCGTGCCACTCGGGTCTGCTGCCGCAGGCTGAGCCGACGCGGATTCGGACGGCCCGGGCCAACCGGACGGGTATTCATGGTCGGGCGCAGTGGTTCACCGATTCGCCGTACATCGTAGAGCCGGTGTTCCGGAAGGGCGCGGACGGCAAGATCGGTCCGTACCGGATGATGTGGCCGGCGTTCTGGGCACGCCTCGAGGGGGAGAAAGTTACCCCCTTGAAGCCCGAAGTGGTGCAGAAGGCGGGCACGGGTGTGCTGGATGTTCAGGAGCAGGTGGCCGCGCAGTTGACGGCTCTGGGCAGCGGTCTGGCGGAGTTGGCGGCGGCGGATTCGGCGCAGGGGGGGGAAGCGGTGTTCCTGACTCCGGGCAAGTTGTTCCGGGTGGATGCCGAGGGGCGGCTCGACATGAGCGAGTCGAAGACGACGATCACGGTGACGACGATGGCGTGGGCGCGGGATGTGAACGGGAAGATCCGGCCCCTGCTGGCGGCGTTCAATGAGATGGGCGATGCGGAGCGGACTTCGATCATGGCGCTGCTCAAGGCGCTCGATCCGAAGGATGCGGCGAAACCGCAGCCGGTGTTGCGGTACAAGGGGAAACAGTACGCGCTGGAAGTGGTTCCGACGCTTTCGCCCGATGACCAGACGTCCGGTGCGGCGCTGAAGGCGGAGAAACAGGCGCAGTTCGACGCGTGGGAGAAGGACCCCAAGGCGGTGGAGAAGTCCATCTACGAGGTCGAGGGGGAGTTCTCCGAGAATGGCGTCAAGGTCAAGAAGGCGTTGGTTTTCCGTTGGGACTTTTCGCAGGGTCTGTCGGCCAAGGATGTGGCGGAGGCCAAGGGCGACGAGATGGTGTGGGGCTGGTTGAGCGGGGACGGGAAGTTCTCGCCGCTGGTTTCGGAACTGGTGGCGCGCACGGTGCCGGCGGTGACGGACCAGGAGAAGCCGCTGACCGAGGACCAGGTGGCGGCGATGCTGAAGGCGCTGGCCAGCCAGGAAAAGGGCGAGTATGGGTTCGTGGCGCAGGGCAAGTTGTTCCGCGCGGGTCAGGACGGGAAGTTGACGGCTACGGACCACAAGGTGGCCGAGGCGGTGTCGTGGCCGCTGGCGCACGATGTGCGTCCGGCCAGTCAGGCGTTGGGCGCGGCGACGTGTACGGATTGCCACGCGAAGGACGCGCCGTTCTACTTCGGTGACGTGACGGCGACCGGTCCGCTTCAGACGAAGCTGGGCGCGACGGCCAAGATGAAGGATGTCATGCAGGCCGACCCGACCAAGATCGAGCAGCAGGAGTATTCGGTGGTGATGAAGGCGTTCTTCTGGCTGATCGTGGTGACGATGACGCTGCTGATCGCGCATATCATCGTGGATGCGATCCGGCGGATCGAAAAGAAGTTTCCGGCGTGATGGATGACGGGAGTGGAGAGTCCGTCCGGTTCGGGGAAGTGAACCGGACGGACTCCCGCCGGTCGGCAGGAAGGAGCGTGTCGAGGTTATGGCTGAGAACGGCAAGCGGGGCGGGGCAGGGCAACCGGCGTATTATGAAAGGTTCAACTTGCAATTTCGCCTCCAACATATCATTCTTTTCACGAGTGTGATCGCGCTTGTGTTGACGGGAATTCCGTTGTGGTTTCTGGGGCATCCGGATCTGATTCCGTGGGG
>DAOPYU010000088.1:7867-12926 GCA_035353095.1 Candidatus Sumerlaeota bacterium
TACAATGTGCATTACATGCCGGGGCGTTTCCCCGGGACGTTGTTGTTCCTGCACGGGCGCATGTCGCGTGAGGAGATGGAGCACGAGCACCCGCTCGAGCTCGATCAGTTGGAGAAGCAGTCGGAGGGCGAACCGAAAAAGTAGAAGCGGTGGGCTTTTCTTCCGGTTTTTCGGGAGCGTGTTCCAGACAGATTGAAACCGGTCGGGCGCCGGGCCCTCGGGGGTCCGACGCTTTGCCGTGTGTGGAAGCGGGGACAGGAGTCCCCTGTGGGTTCCGGGGCCGAGTCCGGTGTGCCGGGGGAAAACCGCCGGGAAATGGGGTAATTTACCGGGGTTGCCGGGGGTTCGGGGAAGGGCATTCGCGTATATTGCAAGCCGTGGGTGTTGAGAAACAAACGTCGTACGCAGTCGTTCTTTGTCGCAGATTGGGAACCGATCCTTATACTGTTTGAAGTCAGGATTCGCGCGGGCGGGGTTAGCGCCGGGCGGTCCGGTGTCCGGGGTTGGGAGGCCAGCCCCCATCCAACTGTTGCGGGAGGAGTGGGTGTCATGGGGAGAGGATTTCTGAATCGCAGGGATTTCATGAAGGGGGCGGCGGCTGCGGTCGCGATGTTGGGGGTGTCGGGTTGTTCGGGGATTTCCCGGGTTCCGTGGGGGGGGCATCGCCTCCCGCGCGAAATCGGGGTGCATGAGAAGTTGAATATCGCGGTGATCGGCGCCGGGGGACAGGGGCTGACGGATCTCGAAGGGGTGAGCAGTGAAAACATTGTCGCGTTGTGCGACGTGGACTGGGAGCGGGCCGGCGAGGCGTGCCGGAAGTACCCGAAGGCGCGCCGCTACTGGGACTATCGCACGATGCTGCGCGAGATGGATGAGCAGATTGACGCGGTGACGATTTCGACGCCGGATCACACGCATTTTCCGGCGGCCAAGATGGCGATCGAGATGGGCAAGCATGTCCATTGTCAGAAACCGCTGACGCAGACGGTCTGGGAGGCGCGTGAACTGCGGCACCTGGCGTGGCGTCACCGGGTGGCGACCCAGATGGGCAATCAGGGCCACGCCTGCGAGGGAATCCGGGTGATGCGCGAGTGGATTCAGGCGGACCTGATCGGCGCGGTGCGCGAGGCGCATGTGTGGACGAATCGCCCGATCTGGCCGCAGGGGATGGAGCGCCCGAAGGGGAGCGACGCGGTGCCCCGGACGCTGGACTGGGATTTGTGGCTGGGGACGGCGCCCGCCCGGCCCTATGTGAAGGATGTTTACTGCCCCTTCAACTGGCGCGGTTGGTTGGATTTCGGGACAGGTGCGCTGGGCGACATGGGGTGTCACCTGCTGGACGCGGCGTTCTGGGGTCTGGACATCGTGGAGGTTTTCCGCAAGGGGGGCGTCATCAAGGTGGAGGCCGAGACGTCCGGCGTGAACGGAGAGTCGGCGCCGCAGTGGGAGATTGTGCGCTATGAGATTCCGGAGCGGAGCGCCGATCTGCCCGCGATGACGCTGACGTGGTACAGTGGCGGGAAGAAACCGCCGCGCCCGAAGGATCTCGAGCCGGGGCGGAACCTGAGCGACGGTGGGCAGCTGATTATCGGCAAACGCGGGACGATTTACGACGCGTCGGACTATTGTGAGAGTCCGCGTCTGATCCCCGAATCGCGGATGAAGGAGTCGCGGGTGCCGGAGATTCCCCGGAAGTTGGCGCGGGTCGAGGGGGATAGTTATCAGGAGTGGATCCGCTCGTGCAAGGGAACGCGTCCGGTGGCCGGGTCGAATTTTGTGGACTATTCGGCGTATTTGACGGAATTTGTGTTGCTTGGAAACCTGGCGATTCGAATGGGTCGAAAACTGGAGTATGACACGGCTCGGGGCGAGGTGTTGAATAGTTCCAAAGCGCAGCAGTTCTTGAAACGTCGGTACCGCCGTGTGGCGTGTGTGGTGGAGTAGGAATCGGGTCTCGGGACTAGCGCGAAGCACGGAGATGCAGTGCCGGGTGTTGGACAGGGGCCCTTTCCCGGAGTCGTCTTGCAGAGGCGAGGGAGAGGGCATATTCCGGATGCCGGGTTGTGGCCTTTGTGTTTCGTTTATTCGTGCCCCCTTTGGGAGAGGCACTTCAATCCATTACAGAAGCAGGTAAGGAGTTGGGGTTATGGAGACGAAGAATCTGGACCGCAGAAGTTTCATGAAGGGGGCCGTCGCGCTCGTGGGGCTGGCCAGTTTGTCGAGTTGTGCCAGTTTGGGGATCAAGGGCTTTGGCGAAGCCAAGCCGAAACCGATCTCGGGCAAGATCCGCCTGGCGGGTGTGGGTTGCGGAGGCAAGGGCGAGAGCGATATTGCGAACTCGGCCGAAGCGGGCTGTGAGATTGTGGCGCTGTGCGATGTGGACGAACGCCGGGCCGCCGGCACGGTCAAGAAGTTCCCGAACGCGAAGTTTTACAAAGACTATCGCAAGATGCTCAAGGAAATGGGCGATCAGATTGACGCCGTGACGGTTTCGACCCCGGATCACACGCACTTCCATGTGGCCGCGATGGCGATCCAGATGGGTAAGCACGTGTACGTTCAGAAACCGCTGGCGCACAGCATCTGGGAAGTGCAGGAATTGCGCCGTCTGGCCGCCAAGCATGGCGTGGTGACGCAGATGGGCAACCAGGGCCACGCGGGTGAGGGGATCCGTCTGGTGAAAGAATGGATGGACTCGGGTACGCTGGGTGAAGTCAAGTTGGCGCATGTGTGGACGAACCGTCCGATCTGGCCGCAGGGTCTGAAGCGTCCTGTGGGTTCGGATCCGATTCCGAAGGAACTGGACTGGAATCTGTGGCTGGGCACGGCGCCGATGCGTCCTTTCAAGGACAAATGGCCGGAAAACTCCTTGTGGCAGGGGAAAGACATCAAGGGTTCGGATGTCTATGTTCCGTTCGCATGGCGCGGGTTCTGGGACTTCGGCACGGGCGCCCTGGGCGACATGGGCTGTCACACGATGGATGCCGTGTTCTGGGCTCTGAATATCAAGGAAGCGATGACGTCGGGTCAGGATATCGTCGTGACGGCCAAGTCGGGCTCGTTCAGCGAAGACATGGCGCCCGAGTGGGAAGAAGTGATCTATGAAGTGCCGGCGCGCGGCAAGATGCCGGCCTGTACGGTGACGTGGCAGGCGGGCGGCAAGAAGCCCGAACTGCCCAAGGGGTTGGATAAGGTGAGCGACAGTGGTCAGCTCCTCATGGGCAGCAAGATGGTGATCTACGATGGGTCGGACTACTGCGACAGTCCTCGTCCGGTCAATGAAACGCCCGAGAAGATCAAGGAAGACATCAAGACGGTCAAGGCCGTGGCCAAGACGATTCCCCGCGCGACGAAGAGCAACCCGCACATCGAGTGGGTCGAGGCGATCCAGAAGGGCGACGCGCACCATCCGGGTTCGAACTTCCTGGACTACTCGACGTACCTGGCGGAGTTCGTGATCCTGGGCAACCTGGCCGTGCGTTCGGGCAAAAAGATTGTCTGGAACTCGAAGGCGTGCAAGGTCATGAACGACGTGCCCGAGGCCATGCAGTTCGTGAAGCACTCGTACCGCGAGTTCTAAGAGTGGACCATTCCGACCTCTGAGAGAGGATTGAGACAATGAAACAGGATCTGAATCGCAGAAGTTTCATGAAGGGTCTGGCGGTGTTGGCGGGAGTGTCGGCGTTCAGCACGTTGGGGTCGTTCTCGTTCGGCGAGGAAGTGCGCAAGCCCAAGCCGCGCAAGGAGGGCGACAAGATCCGCCTGGCGGCGATCGGCGGGGGCGGCAAGGGCGAGGTGGACATTGACGGCGCCGTCACGGCGGGCGCCGTGGTGGTGGCGCTGTGCGACGTGGACGAGAGCCGCTGCAAGGCGATGCGTGAGAAATACCCGTCGGCGAAGTTCTACAAGGACTTTCGCAAGATGCTGACCGAGATGGATGCCGAGATTGACGCGGTGACGGTTTCGACGCCGGACCACATGCACTTCCCGGCGGCCAAGATGGCCATCGAGATGGGCAAGCACGTCTATGTCCAGAAACCGTTGACGCACTGCATCTGGGAGGCGCAGGAACTGCGCCGTCTGGTGGAAAAGCACGGCGTGGTGTCGCAGATGGGCAACCAGGGGCACGCCAGCGACGGCGTACGCCAGGTGCGCGAGTGGGTGCAGGCGGGCGTGATCGGCGATGTGACGGAAGCGCATATCTGGACGAACCGTCCGGTCTGGCCGCAGGGGATGAAGCGGCCGGCGGGGAAGGACCCGGTGCGTGAAGGGCTGGACTGGAACCTGTGGTTGGGTGTGGCGCCCGAGCGTCCGTTCCAGGACAAATGGCCTGCCGGAACAAAGTATCACGACAAGGACATCAAAGATATGATCGCCAACCAGATCTACGCCCCGTTCAACTGGCGTGGATACTGGGACTTCGGTACGGGTGCGCTGGGCGACATGGGCTGCCATATCATGGACGCCGCTTTCTGGGCGCTCGATATCAAAGAGGCGATGATTGCGGGTCAGGACATCGAGGTCGAGGCCGAGTCGGCGGGCATGACGGAAGACATGGGGCCGGACTGGGAAATCGTGAAGTACAGTATCCCGGCCCGTGGCAAGATGCCCGCGTGCAAGTTGACGTGGTACAGCGGGGGCAAAAAGCCGCCGCGTCCGAAGGACCTCGAGGAGAAGGCCGAACTGTCCATCGGGGGGAATCTGATGTATGGGACGAAGGGAACGATTTACGACACGTCGGACTATTGCGACAGTCCGCGCCTGATCCCTTATTCGCTCATGAAAGAGCGCAACCCGATCAAGAACGTCCCCAAGACGATTCCGCGCGCGCCCAAGAACGATCCGTACTGCGACTGGGTCGAGGCGATCAAGAAGGGCGATCCGCATCTGCCCGGCTCGAACATCCTGGACTACGCCAGTTACCTGTCGGAGTTCGTGGTGCTGGGCAACCTGGCGATTCGCACGAAGAAAAAGATCGTGTGGAACTCCAAGGAGTGTACGGTCAAGAACGCGCCCGAGGCCATGCAGTATGTGAAGAAGACCTATCGCAAGTTCTGAG
>DAOPYU010000089.1:0-12818 GCA_035353095.1 Candidatus Sumerlaeota bacterium
TGGTGGATTGGATGTCGAGATCGCCCGAGAGGCAGAGCGCCATGTTGTTGGGCACGTAGTAGGTCTCGAAGTAATTGCGGATATTGACCAGCGACGGCTTCTTGAGGTGTTCGGCCTTGCCGATCGTCGGCTGCTGGCCGTAGGGGTGAACCTTGAAGAGCTTCGCCTCGACGGCTTCTTGGAAGACCCGGTCTTTGTTGTCGAGCGAGATATTCTTTTCTTCATAGACCGTCTCGAGTTCGGTGTGGAAGAGGCGGAAGACCGGATGCTGGAAACGGTCGGACTCGATGGTGGCCCACTGGGTCAGACGGTTGGAGGGCAGGCTGACGCGGTACACCGTCTCCTCGACCGAGGTGTGGGCGTTGAGCATGGATTCACCGAGCGCCTTGTAGGTGGCGTCGAGTTCATTGGGCACGGCATACTGGGCGGCCAGTTGCGCCTCGGCGTTGATCTGTTTGTAGATCTCCTTGCGCTTCTCGGGGTCCTCTTCGCGGAAATGCTGTTCGTAGAGCGCCTCGATCTTGTCCAGATGCGGTTTCTCTTTCTCGTAGTCGAGCGTGCAGAGACGCTGGCTGCCCTTGAACATCAGGTGTTCGAGGTAGTGCGCCAGACCGGTGGTTTCGGCGGGGTCGTTTTTCGAACCGGTCCGGACCACGACTTCGGCGTAAAAAAGGGGTTCTGTGTGGTTGACGGAGAGGTAAACCCGAAGGCCATTGTCCAGTTCAAAGATGTTGACCCCCATGGGATCGTTGGGTAGAGGCGCCTGGATCTGTTTGTAACCTGCCTGCAACGTCGAGGCGCACAGAAGCCAGAGAAGAAGCAGGGTCGAGAGCCACGAAAACCGAATCGGGGCGATACGCATGGAAGAATTCCTTTCCCGCTGTGACGAAAAATGAAATCGGATGTGGAGTCTTGTCGGGTCCGGCGCCGAGGAGGAACCGAAGAGCGCACCGTGAGGGACCTTCGGGTACGATAGAGAGGTCCCCCGGAAAAAGTCAAGCGCAAGAGCAAGAAAACGACGGGGAACCGACGGTCCCGGTATGCCAATCGGGGGACGGGAAAGAATCCCGCCCCCCGATCAGTGTGTTACGGGTTTTACCTGGATTCGCTCAATCCCGGAAAATTTCTTCCTTCTTCACGTTGACGATCTTGCCGCTCTTGGCCAGGCGTTCCATGTCAATGCGCGACTTGTCTCCGACGATGCTCATGATGCGGGGGGCGCTCTTGATGTGTTCCGCGTGGAATTGGGCCAGGTCTTGCGACTTTTCCTTCCGGATGGCGTCGAGGCGCGCCTTGCGCGGATCGTCCTTCAGGCCCAGGTATTCCCACGAGATCACCGCGTCGGCCACCTCGCGGAAAGTGAGTCTGGACGTGCTGTAAAGGTTGACCAGCGACTCGATCGTTTTCGAGAACCGATCTTCGGAAAGCGGAATGTTGTTGAACAGGTTCAGGAACGCCTCGACCGACTCACAGGTCTTGTCCGACTGGGTGCCGATGTAGCCTGTCACGACGTTTTCGTCGTTGACGCGGTCGCCGAAGTTGTAACCGGCGCGGGCCGTGTAGGCCAGGCCCCGCGCTTCGCGCAGTTCCTGGAAGACCACGCCCCCCATGCCGCCGCCGAAGTAGTCATGGAAGACCTGGGCGTTCGGCAGGAGCGCTTCCTGATAGACGCCGTCCCCGAACCCGATGTTGACGAGCGACTGGGCCATCTGGTTGTCGAGAAAGTAGATTTCGTTCTCCCTGGCCCTGCGGGTCTTCATGAAGTGGTGGGGGGGCTCGTTCTTCAGGGGCTTCTCCTGCGGATAATGCTTGTTGAAGATCTCCAGAACCTTCTCGCGGGGCAGTGCACCGGCGTATGAAACGGTACATTTGTACTGGAACAGATTCTGGAAAGTTTTCTGGAGTTCTTCGACGGTCAGTTTCTGGAGTTGTTTCCGGGTCAGGCGTTTCAGGAACGGAGAGTCTGAACCGTAAAGCGCATAGCTGCACATGGCGCTGGCCAGAGTGTTCGGGTCTTTCCGTTCATCCTCGCGATTGGCCAGGGTGATGGCGATCAGTTCCTGAAGGGTGGCGGGTTCGACCTTCGGTTTGAGGATTGTGTCGAGGGCGAGCGCCAGGGACGCCTCAAGGTTTTCGTCCAGTCCGGACAGGTGCAGGGTGGTTTCGTTGTCCGAGACCATGACGGAGAAACTGGAGGCCAGTTTGTACCATTCCTGTTTGATCTTTTCGACCGGGAGATTTTCGGTCCCGGATTTCTCGCGCAATTCTGCGGCCATATCGAGTCGGGGATCGTGGCGGTTCCCCACCTCGAAGGTGATGGAGAGGTCGAAGATGTCGTTGATGGGATTGGCGGCGCTGAAGAATCGCGTTCCATTGGGCGTGTCCGAAACCACGTAGTCCTTGCCGGCCGTTACATAGGTCGGCTCGATCGGCTGGACCGGCATGGCCAGCACGCTCTTCGAGAATCCGGACTGGCGGTTCCGGTCAATGTTGATGGGGTCAATCTGGGGTTTCTGGATCTTGAGGACTTCCTGCTGTTCGTCGAGCCGCCAGCCGGAGACGAAGTTGGCGCCCAGGTGGCGGTTGGCCGCGGCCACCACGTCGGCCTTGGTCACTTTCTGCAGGCGGTCCAGGAGGGCGTTGACGTATTCCCAACTCTGGTATTCCAGGAACGCCCCCCGCATCTGCTGGACGCGTTCCTGGTTGGATTCGTAGGACCGCTTCAGGTCGGCTTTGGCGTTGTTGATGGCCGCCTGGAGCATCCAGTCGTCGAATTCGCCCTTGCGAACCTTGTCGAGCTGCGCCAGCAGCAGGTCTTCGACTTCCTGGTGGGTCTGGCCTTTCTTGGGAATGCCCATCAGGTAAAAGCGCCCGTAGTCGTTGCTCGGATAGTACATGGCCGAAGCGGAACGGACTTTCTGTTCCTGAATCAGGTTCAGGTCGATCAGGCCCGCCTGACCGTTGAAGAGGATCGTGCCGAGCAGTTTCATGGCGTCGGAATCGGTGTCGTTGGTGTTGGGGGCGCGGAAGGCGAGCATGACCGCCTCTTCGCCGCGGAACTTCAGGTCGAAGTGCTCCCGACCCTGAAGCGGCTTCTCGTCGTACTGGACCGGCTTGGGAAGGGGACGGGATTTCCAGCCGGAGAATGTCTCGTCAAGCAATTGCATGGTGGATGGGATGTCCAGGTCGCCCGAGAGGCAGAGCGCCATGTTGTTGGGCACGTAATAGGTCTCGAAGTAGTTGCGGATCTTGACCAGCGAGGGCTTCTTGAGGTGTTCGGCCTTGCCGATCGTGGGCTGCTGGCCGTAGGGGTGGACCTTGAAGAGTTTCGCCTCGACCGCCTCCTCGAAGACTTCATCCTTGTTGTCGAGCGAGATGTTCTTCTCTTCATAGACCGTCTCGAGTTCGGTGTGGAAGAGACGGAAGATCGGATGCTGGAAACGATCGGATTCGAGGGTGGCCCACTGGGCCAGACGGTTGGAAGGCAGGCTGACCCGATAGACTGTTTCTTCCACTGACGTGTGGGCGTTGAGGCCGGATTCCCCCAGGGCCTTGTAGGTGGCGTCGAGTTCGTTGGGGATGGCGTACTGGGCGGCCAGTTGCGCCTCGGCGTTGATCTGTTTGTAAATCTCCTTGCGTTTATCGGGATCGGTCTCCCGGAAATGCTGTTCATAGAGCGCTTCGATCTTGTCCAGATGCGGTTTCTCTTTCTCGTAGTCGAGCGTGCAGAGACGCTGGCTGCCCTTGAACATCAGGTGTTCGAGGTAGTGCGCCAGACCGGTGGTTTCGGCGGGGTCGTTTTTCGAACCGGTCCGGACCACGACTTCGGCGTAAAAAAGGGGTTCTGTGTGGTTGACGGAGAGGTAAACCCGAAGGCCATTGTCCAGTTCAAAGATGTTGACCCCCATGGGATCGTTGGGTAGAGGCGCCTGGATCTGTTTGTAACCTGCCTGCAACGTCGAGGCGCACAGAAGCCAGAGAAGAAGCAGGGTCGAGAGCCACGAAAACCGAATCGGGGCGATACGCATGGAAGGGTTCCTTTCCCGGTGTTGGAAGAGATGGAGTCGGTTGTAGAAAACTGTTGAATTCGGCGCTGAGAGGAAATGCTGAACGCGCCGTGAGAGACCACTTGGGGTACGATAGAGAGGTCCCCCGGAAAAAGTCAAGCGCAAGCGCAAGAAAACGAATGACGGTGTCCCCCCAAAACCAAGAGTGCCCGGAGAAGGGGTTCCGGGCACTCAAGGGGATCTGGAGGTGGTTATGACAGGGAGTCTTTAGGCGTGTTGAGCAGACACGTAAGGTGGTTCCCCCTGAATTTAAAGTCCCTGCGATACCATCGCAACCAGATCCGGACACTCGGGTACAAAACGCATCGAAAACGTGGCAATTGAAAGCAGAATGGCGAAGAAGGCCAGTGAGCCATAGCTGGAGACCGTCAAACCGGGCGCAAATCGCGTCAGAAGCAGAAGGAGAATCAGGTTCAACAGAAAGATACTGCCCATCTGAGCGAGGCCGGGCATGGAGGACATGGGAAGCAGGTGGTGGTGCAGCAGGACGTTGCCGGGGATCAGGATGAACAGGCCCAGGAAAAAACCACTCATGCCCTCCAGGTTGACCGTATCGTTGAAGAAATAACGCAAAGCCAGAAACGCCAGAATCAGGAGCGACCACTGAATCATCTGGTGGGTGATCGGGTTTTGGATGATGAGATCGAACATTTCCATGACACATACCTCCAAGCAGAATCGAAGGGGGAACTTCCTGAGAGAATCTTCAGGCGATCTGCAGACAAAGGCTTATGCAGGAGGCGTGCCAGACAAGCGTGGCTTTGCTGAAGGGCATCTTGTTTTCATAAGTGACATGGAATCAGATAGGTATGGGCCTGTTTTCGATGAGCGTTGAGGGGGCTTTCTCGAAATCCTCGATCAATCTCGTTTTCGAGACTCCCCGCCTCTGGGCTCAATGTCTTGAAATTGAGAAAATCTCAATTTCGAGACTTATGGGCTCGGAGAGGAACCGCCAGACGGACTCGGAGTCGCTCAAATCGAGTGGTCCTGCGTTCTGCGAAGCTCGGAAGGGGAAAGATTCAGTTGCTTGAAGTGGGCGTAGAGACGCGCCCGTGAGAGGCCCGAAAGACGGGTTACCTCGGCAATGTTGCCGTTGACTCGGTTCAAGAGCTGCGTGAGGTATTCTTTTTCATACTGGCTGAGGTACTCGCGCAGTTTCGGGAAACGTCCGTCCCCCGCAAGAGGCGAGATCGGCGCAAAAGTTGGGGCGAGGGGGAGAGAAAGGGCTTCCGGCCCCGTTTCTTCCGGAACATTGGGGGTTTTCATGGCCGCCTGTGAAATCTGCGCGCGCAGTTCCACGGGCAGGTGGTTGGGGTAGAGGGTTCGGCTGTCGCGCGCGGCAATGAGGGCGGTTTCGAGCGCGCCGATCAGTTCGCGCACATTGCCGGGCCATCTCAGCGCACAGAGGGCTTCGAGGAAAGAGGGCGAGGGGGTTTTCAGCGGCAGCCCGTGGCGTTCGCACAAGCGCGGAATGTGGTACGCCACGATTTCCGGGAGATCTTCGATCCGTTCGCGCAAGGGAGGCGCGATGATGTGAAAGGAGCGGAGGCGGAAGAGGAGGTCGGCGCGGAATTCACCCGACTGGGCCTGTTTGTCGAGGTCGCGGTTGGTGGCGGCGACCAGGCGGAAGTCGCTCGAAACTTCGCGATGGCCGCCGATGGGACGGAAGCGGCGTTCCTGGAGGATGCGCAGGAACGCTTTCTGGTGCGAGAGGGGGAGTTCGCCGACTTCGTCGAGGAACAGGGTGCCGCCGTCGGCCTGTTTGAAGAGTCCCTCGCGGGCGCGGTCGGCGCCGGTGAAGGCGCCGCGTTCGTGGCCGAAGAGGGTGCTTTCCAGCAGGTTTTCGGGCAGTGCGGCGCAGTCCACGATGACAAAACGGGTGTGGGCGCGTCGGCTGTTCTGGTGGAGGGCGGCGGCGAAGAGTTCCTTGCCCGTGCCGGTTTCGCCACTGATGAGGACGTTGGCGTCGGTGGCGGCGGCCTGGGAGAGGACCTCCAGACAGTCCGAAAGGGCCTTGCCGGACCCCACGATTCCTTCGCGGATCAGTTCGGTCGAGCCGATATGGCCGATCTTTTCGCGGCGGTAGTCCAGCGCGCAGTTCAGCGAGGCCAGCAGGCGGTCGAGCGGGGTGCCTTTTTCGAGGTAGTCCCAGGCGCCCGCCTGAATGGCGCGGCGCGCGTCTTCTGGATGGCCGGAGCCGGTGAAGACGATGATTTCCGGGGCGGAAGGCAGGGCGAGAAACTGAGGGAGCACTTCGAGGCCATTGCCGTCGGGCATGCGGACATCGAGAAGGATGAGATCGGGTGTTTCATCGCGCGCGATGTCGAGCGCTTCCTGAAGGGTCAGCGCGTAGCGGACATAATGGCCCTGCCGCCCGATATGGCGCGCCAGGACGTCGTTCATCATCTCATCGTCATCCACGATGAGAACATTGGCCAGGAGTCCGGTGTTGGTTGTGGCCGTCATGTCGGACTCTCTGTCTGGGGCAATTCCCCTGCGGAGGGACTCTTGGTTGGGTACGCCTGTTTTCTGCCGGCTGGCGGGCGGGGGAATTCGTGTCGGATGCGTCGGATAGCCAGATCAATTTCCCGCCAGTTCTTGGGGGAGGGAATAATTTCATCGGCCTCCGGGATCGCTTGAACGCCGGAAGACTTGTTGGGAGACCGGGTACAGAAGATAATCGGCAGATTGGCCTGGAGTTCCCGCATCCGTTTGAGGAGCGCCTGGGTTTTGGAACCGGCGATCGAATCATAGACGATTGCGGCATCAAAAGTGGTGGTGGCTTCCTGAAGGGTGATCTGAACGCGTGAAGCGGTGGTCATCAGTTCCATTTCGTACCCGAGGAACTCGAGCCGTTCGCGGAACGAAAGGGGGAATTCGTCGTTGGGAGCCGCAATGAGGAGGCGCGCCCGGGGATCCAGGGAAGAGGTCGGTGTCTCAGCGACTGGCTGGGTCTGGACGGTGGCGACTCTTGCGGTTATGTCGCGTGGAAGCAGGAGGACGATTCCGGTGGTCTGGGGGGGGGCGGTCTCCGATTGAACGAGTCCCAGGGCTCCCTGGTGTTCGAGGACGATCTGATTGACGGTGGCGGTTTCCCAGAGAGTCCTCAGCGCCTCGTCCGCTTCTGGAATCTGGTGCTGCCGGTTGGTGCCGTGGAGCATGGTGAGGTGCAGGCTGGCTGCGCCTGGCCCACTCATTCGGAGGGCGAGGTATGGCTCGAAGACGGTTTGCAGATCGTGAGGAGGCAGTGTGGGGGCTTCGAGAGTCAGGGTCAGGTTGAGGCAGACGCCCGGGGAAAGGATTCCCGAGAAATGCTTGAGTACACCGGCTTCGAGGTCTTGCGCCCGAAGACGCAAATGGAGCGTTGCGGGAACCCCCTGGAGGATGCGCGCCACACGCAGGCAGAAGATCTCGAGCAGGCGATGCAGACTGCGGGGAAATGCGGTGATCTGGTCGTGTGGGGTCTCGATGGCGCAGCGGATCTGACAGGACGTGGGCAGGATGGTTCGGGCCCAATGGACCGTCTGGCGTACGACGCTTCCCAGCGCGACTGTCTGCAACGATTCGGCGGGTTCGTAGCCGACGCTCTGGATGTGTTGGACGAGTCCTTTGGCGCGTTCGCACGCCCCGAGAATCTGTTCCCGGTGGTGCCGGACCGGATCGTCCGGCAGGGTGGTTTGCGGGCGAAGCGATTCGGCATTGGCGACAATGACGGCCAGACTGCTGTTGAGGTCGTGCGCGATACTCAGGTTGATGGCCTTGAGCAGATCGAGTTCCTGATTGTGGCTGGGGTACGCGGGCAGGAGGCGTCCCAGCCCGACGGGATTCTGGTGGAAGATCGCGATGAAACCAACCGTCTGGCCCTGGGGATCCCGTTTGCGGGACCATTCGATTTCTTCTGGAAACTCGGAACCGTTCTGGTCGCGGGTGATGACAGCCAGCGGCAAGAGGGTCTCTTCGTTGTTACAGGCGTTCTGGATGCACTCGCGCAGGTGGGTCCGGTCGCTTTCCGCGGGCAGTGTATCCCACGCGTACTGTTCCAGCCTTTGTTCGTTCGGGCAGATGAGACTTGCTTCCCGGGTGGGGTTGGCATAGGTGACCCGGCCGTCCAGTGCCCACTCTTCCACGCCGCAGGAAATGGCATTGAACAGGTCGTGGATGGTCGTTTCCCGCACGGGCATGTCTCCACACAAGAATAAATGCGTTTTTCGTTCTGAAACCAATGCTGCTCAGAGAAAACGGCACTAATTTCCACCGGGAACGTATCTTCAGGTTGAAGAGGCCGTGTTCCACATCGTCCCGTTCGTCCCGCTCATTGTCCCAGTTTGTAGTGTGGCACTCAACCCTCTTGGAATCAACGGGAAATTGGGTGTTTTGAAGAGACTTTTTGACCTCGAAATGGGGTTGAGACTGGCGCACGCGACGGAACCCCTCTGTCCATCCCGTTCACTTCTCCTCCCTCACACTTGTTCCCGGAACATCTTCGCCGGCGGGGACGCCGGCGGTACAGAACCGTTCAATAATCACCGTTGAGCGCCAACGGCGCGGATTTATACCAGCCTGGGGCAAGCGCAGCGTCGCCCCATGACGGATGTCCCTTTTTTCATAAGGGCTGAAGGCCCGAACTATGAAAAGGGGCAAAACGGCTGAATAAAACGGGCTTTCAGCCCTTGCCGGAATAAACCCATCGGTTTTCCTGGGGCGATGCCCCAGGCTGGTATAAGATCGCACCGTTGGTGCTTTCCTTCGGATTTCTCGGTCTTCCTACGTCTTTCTTCTCTTCCCGGAACTTACCCTCCGGGTGTCTTGAGTCCTCCTGATCCCAAACGATTGGTTCCCGTAACGGCGGTTTTCAGGTTCACCCGCCTCACAATGGTTTGAAAATGATCTGGGTGAGCTGGAGGTTGGGACCGGTCCTGGGCGTGGCGAGGATCTCGATCTTGTCGTCGAGGGTGTCTTCGCGCAGGATGTCGAGGACGAGCCATTTCCCTTCGCCCGCGTGGGGGCCGAGCTGCTGGGTGCGGGTTTCAACCTGGACCGACCCGGTTCGAGCATTGTTGTTCCAGTCGCTGAAGTGCAGGAAGATCTGGCCCTTGACCCCTCGCGGGGTGTGCAGGGTCACGCGAAGGGGCTTGCCGAACCAGGCGGAACCGGTGGTGTCGTTCCAGGCGCCCCCTTCGAGGACTTCGGCACGATATCCGTCCTCCTGCGCGAGGACGCGGTCCTGTCTGGCGTCCCAGGGGGTGGCCTGATTCTGGACGGAGAGGTCGGCGGCCGCCTTGACGTTGAGCGCCTCGCCGGGGATGGTACGGGGCGGTTCCCCTTCGGAGAAGAGCGCCTTCAACAGTTTGGAATCGAGTGTGGCTTCGGGCGCAAAGGCGGGCGAAGCGGCGTAGCGCAGGATCGAGGCGTAGAAGTGGCGAGCCGCCGGGGTATCGGCCAGGACATTCAACCCGCAGACCAGAAGGCGTCCCTCTCCGACGCGTGTCTCGAAGAGGAACCCCAGTTTGTGGTTGAGGTGGAAATCGGGGACAGCCTGAACGATCGGTCGGTACTCGGAGGGGGCCGCATCGAGCAGGAAGGTTTTCGATCCTTCGACGAGCGAGCGCCACTGCCAGTCGGTGTGGGAGTCGGTGGGGAATCCCTGAAGCGCGGGATGGGCGGGATCGCACCAGAGGCCGAGCTGGGCGTCCGGGGTCGGGAAAAACTTCGCGGACCAGTAAACGGAATGGAACTGTCCGGCGCAGGCGTTGTCGTTGCGGGCGTTCAGGGGCAGCAGGACGACCCGTTTCCCTTCGGCCAGGGCGCGCTGGGTGGTGTCGTCATAGTGACGGACGACGAGGACGTTGTCGAACGGTTGGGGTTGCGGGATTTCCGGATAGATCCAGAGGGGCCAGGTGTTGGAAGCGAGGGGCGGCTGGTTTTCCTGACCGGAAATGAGGGACAGGGTCAACTGATACGCGCCGGCTCGTGTGGCGAACCTCAGCGGAATCTCGAACGTGCCCCAGGGGGTGAGGACGCCGGTGGGCAGGGCGCGCGCATCCAGCGCTCCCTGCGCCTCGGTTTTGTTTCCGTCGCCGGTCAGTTCCCAACGCAGTTGGACCTTTTCCAGGTCGCGGGGACCGAAGTGGGAAACCAGCGCCTGGGCCTTGAAGGTCTCGGACGAGGTCCAGGTGTATTTCTCGAAGCGCAACAGGGGGACCGTCGGAGCGCAGAATTGTCGGAAATATTCGGGGGACAGGTCTCCCTTCGGGTTCCAGAAGGGATCGAGCAGTCCCACGAGCGCTTCGCCCTGGCCGGTGAAATCGTTGAGCTGGAGGAGTTGAAACCCGGCGTAGTCGGGGGTACGCAGAACGCCTTCGATTTCCTGACGGTACTGGATCGCGGTCCATTTCTCCGAGGCGAGTGTGAAGTCGCGATTCTGACCGATCATGCCGTGCGCGGTCAGGGCGTCGCGATAGGCCTCGAGGTTGTGGGGTTTCAGGGGGCCGGTGTACTGGTCGAGCTTGCTGTAGTCGGGGAAAACGGGGCGTTGGCCGGATTCGTGCTGGATCAGGGGGATCGAGAGGCTCTCAACGGCGTTCGAGAAATCCCAGTCCGTGTTGGGTTTTCCGAGTCCGCGCGTCGTGCCGCCGGGCGAGGTGTGGCTGACCGTGTAGTCGTCGGCGGGGGTGACCAGCCGGGCCGTACTGATCGCATACAGGCGGCGCGGGTCGTGTTGACGCGCCTCGTTGACGATGCGTTGCATCTCGGCGTAGTCGCTCGATTCGGGCAGTTCGTTGCCGAGCGTGAACATGCAGAAGGAGGGGTGGTTGCCATAGGCTTCGAGGATGCGTTTCACTTCGGCCCGGATGAACTCGACAACCGCCGGGTCCTGGCCGAAGACCTCAGGATGGGTCGGGGAACGGTCTTTCATCCAGGCGTCAATCCAGAGCGGGGTTTCGGGCTGGAGGTAGATCCCCAGTTCATCGGCGGCGGTGAAGGCGGCGTCAGGCGGGCACCAGCTGTGGAAACGGAAATGGTTCAGGCCGTACGATTTCGCGAGGGTGAAGATGCGTTTCCAGGACTCGATGTCGGTCGGGGGGTATCCCGTTTTCGGGAAGACGCAACATTCGATGGTGCCGCGCAGTTGAACGGGCCGCCCGTTGACGAGAATACGGCGGCCCTCGCGGGTGAAGGAACGCGCCCCGAAGGAGACACGCTTCACGTCATCCTGCCCGTTGGAACGGATGGCCACTTCAACCTGGTAGAGCGTGGGGGTGAATTCGTCCCAGCGCTGCAACGGGCTCTGCGGGGTCAGGACGACGCTCGTTTCCGTTTCCGACGTGGTGGGGATAATGAGTTGTTCGACCTGCGCCAGAACCTGCTCGTTCTGCAGGAGGCGCGAGACCAGTTTGATGGTGGCGTTCGGGCCGCTGCGGTTGGTCAGGCGGATGGCGGCCTTGACGGAAGATGCGTCGGAGGCGGGAAAGACCTGGACCGAGGCGACACGGTCGGCGGGACGCGCCTCGAGCCGCAACGCCCCCACAAGGCCGTTCCAGATGGATTGGGTTTCGTCCGAATACGAATGGCTCATGGTGCCGGTGTTGACGATCTGGCGGTTGTCCACCCGGACGGTGAGGCGGTGCTGACCGGGAGTGAGGGAACCGAGCGTGTAGGGGTGCGGTGTGGTGAGGCTGTTCTGAGCGCCGTAAGGTTGTCCATCCACCCAGACTTGCGTTTCCCAGAGGCAGCGTTCGAGGGTGAGTTCAACGACCTGATCTTTCCAATCTTGCGGAATCTCGAGGTCGCGTTCATACCAGGCCGCCCCGACGAACCGGTGGTCCTGGAGGAGGAACCCCGCGTCCAGACGCCGGTCGGGTTCCCCCACGCCCGCCTGTGCGGTGGTACCGGGCAGGGTGAGGGTCCGGGTGGTGTCGAACTCTTTTTCGAACCATCTGGCTTCGATACCTTTGTCGTGGCGGTCGAGCGTGAAGCGCCATTCCCCGGCCAGGTCGAGCGTGGGACTGGCCGCGAGCGGAGAGGTTGCAAGGAGGACCAGAATCAGAGGAATCGCCGCGCAGAGGGTGTACAATCTTTTCATGAGGGAAGGTCCTTCTTATCTCAATTCGCGAGTCGGCTTTCTTCCAAGTAGTGTAATCAAAGAATCGGAACCGGGCAATGGATTCTGAGATTTGGAAATGGAGAATCTTACAGAGAAAGATGCGGGTGTGAAAAAATCTGAAAAGCGAATCGGCAGATAGAATTCCTTCCAGAAGCGTTTCGGAAAAAAGGCGCTCCCCCTCGACAAGCGGCCCCCTTTCCGGTATGGTGCGGGACGGGTGGAAACCGTTGGACGGCTTTCCGGGAGGTGGGGTTCATGTTGTTCTATCTGGCGCGCCGCGTTCTGGTCATGGTCCCCGTGTTGTGGATCATCGTGACGCTGGTCTTTTTCATGGTGCGCCTGGCGCCGGGAGGGCCGTTCGATCAGGAGCGCCCATTGAGTCCCGAGGCGGAACAGCGGATTCGGGCCTATTACCGGATGGATGTTTCGTGGGGACAGCAGTACCTGGATTACATGAGGGGCCTGTTGCGGGGCGATCTGGGGCCGTCGCTCCGGTCAAGTTTCACGGTGAACGAACGGATCGGGATGAAACTGCCCGTTTCGGCGGAGTTGGGGTTCTACGCGTTGTGTTTCTCTCTGGTGGCGGGGTTGTCTGCCGGGGTGTTTGCGGCCAGTCGGGCGAACTCGTGGCGCGACCATGTGCCGAT
>DAOPYU010000090.1:0-12691 GCA_035353095.1 Candidatus Sumerlaeota bacterium
CCATCCTTCCCGCAAATTCGGGAGATGCACCCAGGTGCAGGAAGATTTCCGGAAAAGAATTGACCCCTCCCGTCCTGCATGGAATGATGAGGACCCGCGCGGGGGAGTTCTGCGACTAGAATGTCGGGGGCTCCGTTGGGTGACGGAAGCAGGATTCGGGGGAAGTCGCATGTTGCCGGGGCAGGGTTTTATTCCTGTTTACCGCTATATTCCGTGTTGAGAGAAAAAGGGGGAAGGACCCATGGGATTTATCTGGGATTTGATCCAGCAGAGTCAGATTTCGGACCAGCGCGCTCAAGCGGATTCTCTCGAAGAGCGGGTCCGACGGCTTGAGCAGGAACTCGACGCCACGCGCCAACTCGTTCATCAATTGCTCGTGCGGCTTGAAGAGCGTTTCGGGGAAGACCTGAACGGGGACGGTCGAATCGGTTGATCGTGTTTGCCCGGCTCGGTTCGACCTTTACGTATCGTAAGAGAGGTCTTATCCATCATTTGGGTATTTGAAAGGAAAGGGAACATCATGGCCCAGCGTGATGAAATCGTCTCGTTTCTCGACTCGTACATGCAGAAGGAGAAGTTCAAGGACTACCTGCCGATCGGCCTGCAGATCGAGGGACGCGCGGAGGTTCAGAAGGTCGCCACGGCGGTCTCAGTCAGCGTGGACGTGATCCAGCAGGCGGCCGAGTGGGGGGCGGACCTGCTGCTCGTCCACCACGGTCTTTTCTGGGAAAAGTCCGATCCCGTGCTGCGCGGTCATCACAAGGCGCGCGTGCGGGCGCTGCTTCTGAACGACATGACCCTGATAGGGTACCACCTGCCGCTCGACGCGCATCCCGAAGCGGGCAACAACATCCTCTTCGCGCGCGCGATGGGGTTCCGCTACATCGAGCCGTTCGGCGACTACCACGGCACGCTGATCGGCTGGAAGGGACGGTTCGATCCCGTTCCGGCGCTGACGTTCGCCGCGCGGGCCGAAGCCTTCTATGGGGTCCAGCCGACGACCGTCTTCTATTGTGGGAAGACGACGATCGAGACCGCGGCCATCGTCTCGGGCGGCGCGTGGGACTTCATCACCGACGCGGCCCGCGAGGGGATCGACTGTTTTGTCACCGGTAACGCCGACGAGCCGGTCTATCATCTCGCGCGCGAGGAACAGATCCACTTCCTCGCCTTCGGTCACCACGCGACCGAACGACCGGGCGTCCAGTGTCTCGGTGATCTGCTCGCGCGCAAGTTCGGGGTCGAAACGCAGTTTTTCGATGTGGACAATCCGCTCTGAGAGAATGGGGACAGGCATATTACGATTTTGTTCCAGGGAAACCAGAACGGGGTATCGGAGAGCGGGGAGAGAAAACAGGGGCACCGCCTGTTTTTCACCCGATGTGTGTTTGCCTTCACGTTGGGTCTGATTCTGACGTTGTCTGTTCTGTACGGCTGGGTGAGCGACCGGACGCTCGTGGGGGAGTTGGTCACCCTCTGGCCGTCGTTTTTCTGGTTGCTGGGGCTGATCCCCCTGACCGTCCTGACGTGGAACCGGAACGCGAAGAAATACGTCGCGATCTTGTCCGGGGCTCTTCTGATCTTTCTGGCGGGAACGGTGGAGTGGCGGTCGCTGGTCCGGACGCCGGATTCGGAGTTGATTGCCGAGTACGAACGGCTTCGATCCGGTGGGGACGATGCCGACTGTCTGTCCCTGCGGGTGCTGACGTGGAACACGCCCGTTACGTGGAATGAGTTTGAGGCGCTTCTGGACCGGATCGAACCGTTCGAGCCGGATCTCTGTTTCTTTCAGGAAACCCCTGACTCCCCCACGGGAGGAAGTCCGGTGGGCGGGAACCGGTTTTTCAAGGACTACGTCTGGCAGGACGCGGGCGATTGTGCTTTGCTCAGCCGGTACCCCGTCACCCTCCTGCCCTCCCGTCGCGTCGGGCCATGGTCGGCCCCTCTGGTCGCCCGGGTTGAACGACCCGATGGTAAGGGGCTTCTGGTGGTCAATGTTCGCCTCATGCTGCCCGTGCAGGTTGTGAATCCGTTTCAGGTGGGGGACGGGTCGCGCTGGTCCGAAGAGCATCGGCAGCGGCTGGAGCAGTTCGAGAATCTGGCGCGTCTGATCGAAGAGATCGGTGCGGACTACCCGGACGACGCTGTGGTGCTGGCGGGAGATTTCAATACCCCCGGAGGAATGGCTTCTCTCTCCCCGCTCGCGCGTATCCCCCTCGTGGACACCTGGCGCCAGGCGGGAATCGGCTGGGGCGCCACCATGACGGCCCAGTGTCCCATGGCCCGGATAGACCAGTGCTGGGTCAGCCCCCAGATCCAGGGGGTCCAGGCGCGTGTGATTCTCGGGCCTCCCTCCGACCATCGGGGTCTGCTGGTGGATCTGATTCTGGATTGAATATCGTCCAAAACAGGAAAGCGCGAAGACTTTCGGCTTCGCGCTTTCGAGATTTCTGGAATCGGAATGGTTCCGTCGTTCTTACACCAACCGCACCCGGGCTTTTCCGGGGATGATGCGGCCGATCGGGTTGGCGGGAAAGCCCATCTTTTCACACCGGCGCAGGACCTTGTCCAGTTCGTTTTCCGGCACGACGAGCGTGTAACCCACCCCCATGTTGAACGTACGGAACATCTCGGCCTCTTCCACCGGACCGTTCTGTTGCATGAAATTGAAGATCGCCGGGCGTTCCCACGAGGTGGTGTCGATTTCGGCGTCGCAGTCGGCGGGCAACGCGCGGTTCAGGTTGCCGGGCAGGCCGCCGCCGGTGATGTTGGCCATGCCGCGGATGTCGAAGCGCTTGAGGAGGTCGAGGATCAGGGGCACATAGATGCGCGTCGGAGTGAGCAGCGCCTCGCTGGCGGTCTTGCCGCCCAGTTCGGCGATTTTCTTGCGCGGGTTCAGTTTCAGCCGGTCGAACACGGCGCGCGCCAGCGTGTAGCCGTTCGAGTGCGGCCCCGTGGACTCCAGACCGATGACCACATCGCCGGGGCGGATGCGTTTGCCGTCCACCATTTTCTTGCGCTCGACGCACCCGACGGCGAACGAGGCCAGATCGTAGTGCCCGCGGGCGTACATTCCGGCCAGTTCGGCGGTCTCGCCCCCGAGCAGTTGACAGTCGGACTGGCGGCACCCTTCGAGGATGCCCGTGATAAGGTCTTCAATGACGCCGGGCTGGAGTTCGCCCGAGGCGATGTAGTCGAGCAGGAAGAGCGGTTTGGCGCCCAGGACGATGATGTCGTTGACGACCATGGCGACCAGGTCAATGCCGACCGTGTCGTGTTTTTTCGCCTGAATGGCGACGAGCAGTTTGGTCCCGACCCCGTCGGTACCCGACACAAGGACCGGTTCGCTCCATTTGCCCTTGGGCAGGGGGAACGCGCCGCCGAACCCCCCGATGCCCGGCAGGCGCTCTTTCAGCCGCTCGATGATGGCGTCGCTGCGGTCCAAGTCGTGACCGGCGTCTTTGTAGGTCAGGGGTTTGGGGGTCTTGGGGGTTGCCATGTGGGTCTGCTCACTCTCCTGTAAAAGCTCAAAAAAAGGGAAACGGTCCTGAATCTCCGGGAGGACCGATATTTCCCGGCGGTTGGGGAGACGGTTTCCGGAACGGAAGTCCATCCCACCGTTACGCGGTCCATCGTAACGGCGCAACACGTTTCGGTCAAGGGTGATGGTTCAGATTTTGGAGGATCTCCGTCAATGGAAATAGTTGAGAATCAGGCAGGTATTCTCCGAATGATTCTTCAGGAATCCCGCCGCCCGTTGGCGATCATGCCGAAGAGGATCGTTCCTCCCACGGCGCTGACGGGGACGGCGAGGACGTTGATAAAGGGGAGCATCATGAGACCGGCGGTGGCGAGACCAAAGCCGGCGCTGGCGAAGAAGTTCTGGCGCAGCAGACCCCACTTGGCGCTGAGTCGCAGGTGGCGCCGGTCGCCCGCAAACCCCGTGAATTCCCACGCCGAACACCATCCGGCCCAGAGGACGCTCAGCACGAGGTAAAGGACCTGACCCACCACCGGGATGAGGTTGAGGGGAAACAGCGTCACGAAGACGGCGGAGATGACCCCCATGCGCTTGAGTTCCGAGAAAAGAATGTAGAGCGCTTCACCCAGGATCATTTTCAGAAAGGAACGGTTGTCATGGATCTGGAAACCGAAACTGCGCTCGACGCTTTCGGCCAGCCGGTCGTTGAAGGGCGCCGCAAGCACCAGCGCCACCGGGGTGAAGATGAAATACACGACGAACAATACCACGAACCAGTAGAGAAGTTTTCCGACCCAGGCCAACGCGTCCCAGTACCACCCCTCGTGTCCTTCGAGCCAACCATAGAACATCGTCGAGAAACCGGAGAACCCCCACCAGAGAACCCCGGCGAAAATCAGGATGTTCAGGATCAGGGGAATGAGGACCAGGGTCCAGAGCGCCGGACGCGTGAGCAGGTAGCCCAGCGCCCGCAGAGGCAGCTGCGCGCCCTGGAAGAACGCCGCAAAGGGATTGCGCGAGAGAGGGGGCAGGATTTCGTTCGGGTTCACGAGGCGACTTTCCTTATCCAAGGGTACTTTTAACCGGGAACCGTTTATGTCTGACCGCAGGATCGGTTTTTCGGCTCAAAACTCATTGGAGGGACAGGCACACAGGCCTGCCCCTCCATCTGTCGTTCCATCTGTGTTTTGTCTCAGGCGTTTCCGCCGCATTTTTCGAGAAGGGCGCGGCCCACCTGGGCGCCCAGTTCGCGGCAGACGGTCAGGTCGGCTTCCGTGGGGATGTATTTGACCCGGATGCCTTCGGCCACCCGCTCGACCTTCATGTCGTCGAGCATTTTTTCGAGCAATCCCAGGGATTCGCCCGACCATCCGTAGGAACCAAAAGCCGCGCCGATCAGGTCCTTCGGCTTCAGGCCCTTCAGGTAGGTCATGCAGTCGGCCAGGCTCGGGTACACCTGGTTGTTCATGGTGGGGGAACCGACGATCAGCGCGCCTGCATCGAGGAGCGAGGTGACGACATCGCTGCGGTGGCTGGCGCTGAGTGAGAGCATGTCGGCCGCCACGCCGACGCTGTAGAGTCCTTCGGCCACGGCCTGCGCCATCTTTTCGGTGCTGCCCCACATGGTGTCGTAGAGCACCACCGCTTTTTTCTTCGGTTTCTGATCGGCCCATTCCAGGTATTTCCCGATAATCCACTCGGGTTTCTCGCGCCAGATGGGACCGTGGTCGGGCGCAATGATCTTAATCTCGATGCCCGCGCCGGTGAGCCGCTCGACGGCTTTCTTAATCAGGGGTGAGAAAGGCATGAGGATGTTGGCGAAGTACTTTTCCCCCTCGGCCACGAGGATGTTCTCGGGCAGTTCGTCGCCGAACCGCTCGGAGGAGGCCAGGTGCATCCCGAACGCGTCCTGCGAGAAGAGGAGTTGGCGCTCGGCCAGGTAGGAGACCATGCTGTCGGGCCAGTGGAGCATCCGCGTCTCGAAGAAGGTCAGGTTCAGGTTGCCCAGGCTGAGCGTCTCGGTGTCCTTGACCTCCGTCAGTTCAGTGAAGGGACCGAAATGTTCCTGGAGGGCCTTGACTCCCTGGGAGGAGGCGAACACCTTCGCGGGCTGGATGGCCCGCACGGCCTCGGGCAGGCTGCCCGAATGATCCATCTCCGCATGGTTGGAGACGATGTATTCGATCTTCGACGGATCCACCACCGAGGCGATCCGCGCCATCATTTCATCGAAGAAGGGCCGCTTCACCGTGTCAATCAGGGTGATCTTGTCCGCCATCACCAGGTAAGCGTTGTAGGTGGTTCCCCGGCTGGTGTTGTAGCCGTGGAATTCGCGCAGGCTCCAGTCAATCGCTCCGACCCAGAACACATTCTCGGCCACCTGTACCGCAGAAAACGCCGTCATAACCGTACTCTCCTTCTGTCCCTCGACAATCATCCGAATATGGCGGCGGGCTCCATGGCTGTTTGTCCGCCAGGGAGCCCGCGCCATTTCAAAACTGTTCTACCTCAGAAGTTCCAGACGCGCAATCGCCAAAACCGGTGGATCACCAATTCTCGGCCAGGAGTTCAAAGTGGGCCTGCGGGTGTGCGCAGGCGACACAGGCGCGCGGCGCTTCCGCGCCCTCGTGGATGTACCCGCAGTTGCGGCAGCGCCATTTCACACTCTTGTCTTTCTTGAAGACCGTCCCCGCTTCGACGTTTTTCAGCAGGCCGAGGTAGCGGTGTTCGTGCTGCTTTTCCGCGACGATGACGGCCTCAAACACGCGCGCGACATCCTCGAACCCTTCCTCGCGGGCCACCTTGGCAAAGTTCGGGTAGAGGTCGGTCCACTCTTCATATTCCCCTGCCGCCGCGGCCTTCAGGTTCTCCGCCGTCGTGCCGATCACGCCCGCCGGAAACGAGGCCTGAATCTCCAGCATCCCGCCTTCCAGGAACTTGAAGAACCGCTTGGCGTGTTCCTTCTCCTGAAGCGCCGTTTCGGTGAAGATATCGGCGATCTGGATGAATCCATCCTTTTTCGCCTTCCCGGCAAAGTAATCGTACCGGTTGCGCGCCTGCGACTCGCCCGCAAACGCCATCATCAGATGTTTTTCCGTCTTCGATCCCTTGACGTTACTCATGTGGGGTGTTCTCCTTGTCTCAATCATCGCTAATTTATGGGGATGAAGTCTGTCCCCGGATTATTGTGAATGTCGCATGCGATCCATTTCCACCGTTTGGAGGAAAGGGATCAGGCTTTCCACAGACCGTGCAGGTTGCAATACTCGCGCGCCGTGATCTGGGCCGCCTCGATGGGGAAGAACGCCTCAGGCGCCTCGCCCGGAGCGAGGAACTGCCGGTAGGACTTCCCGTCCGCGATCACTTCGATCCACTGGATGAAATGCTCGGCCAGCATCGGGTGAGCCACCGAACCGACCTTGACCTTCACGCCGCCGGGAACCTGTTCGATGACCGGGACATGCTTCTCTTTGGCCGCGTCGGTGGTGTTTTCCGTGAGCAGTTTCATCGGCTGGTTGCAGCAGACGAGGGCTCCGCCTCCCGCTTCCAGGACCTCAATGATATTGCCACACACACTGCATTGATAGATCTGAGACTTTTCGGTAGCCATGTTTTTCTCCCTCCAAGAGACTTTGGATGCCTCAATTTTCAGATGTTATCGGACACCCGGAGGGTGTCCCCTTTTGCTGTCACGCCGCCGTGCCTCCGCCTCCCAGCGCCAGAGCCAGGTTCGGCTGCGGCCGCAACGCCAAGTCCTTGTCGATCATGAACAGACCGCTCGAATCGTCGCCCGAGAGTTTCAAACTCTCGACCACAGCCAGGACCGACGCCTCTTCCTCGACCTGCTCGGTGACGAACCATTGGAGGAACGCGTTGGAGGCATGGTCCTTCTCGGTGATGGCCAGATCCACGAGATTGTTGATAAGTCCGGTGACTTTGGCCTCGTGTTCCTGGGCGGTCAGGAACGCCAGCAAAGGCATCGCCCAATCGGTCTGAGGGCCTTCGATGGCCGCCAGATTGACTTTCCCGCCGCGATCCAGGATGAAATTGTAGAACTTCAGCGCGTGGATCATTTCCTCCTGCGCCTGCACCTGAAACCAATGGGACATCCCCTTGAGGTTTTTCGATTCCAGGTTCGCCGCCATGGACAGATACAGGTACGAGGAGAATAACTCCGCATTCAGTTGACTATTCAGTGCCGCTTGCATGGTTCCACTCAACATTGTTCTCGCTCCTTTCATGGGTATAAACGTCTGAGGGGTACAACCCTATTCCCGCTGTGTTTGCACGACAACGGCTTTTGCTGCACCATCGGATCGGGTCATTTCCCATCTCCGGATGAGACACACCTCATTAATCCTACCTGAAAATATACAGGGCCCGGCGCAAGGATGCAATCCAGAAAATAAGGGAAAACAAAAATCTAACAATTTCGAAGATGGACAGGGGATGTTCCGGGGACACGATAGACCGGGTCTTACCAGGCTACCCGCTCCTGATGTTCGCTGTACTCGCCCTTATACAGAACCAGCACGCGGTCCCGCAGGGGAGAGCGTTCGCTCGTGTCGGAAGAAGGGGAACGGCCCGGCGTGTCCTCGATTATCGTTGCCAGTTGAAAGCGCGTGTGCCGGGCTTCGAGCCGGGCCCAGACGGCTTCCGCCAGGCGGACAGGCTCCTGGCCTCTTTTCTGAACGTCCCCGAACACCAGCGCACAGATCCCGCCGGGTCGCAACACGGCATAAAGCGTTCGGCAGGTCTCAGCCATGAAATCGAGGTAACGCTCCAGTTTCCGGTACCGGTCGAGCCGCTGGTCGAGTTGTTCGGCGTCTTCGTCGAGGAACCAGAGGCGAACCCAGTTCTGCTGGCCATAGTGTTGCGCCTTGAGGGACGGCGGGGCGGTCACGACGAGCTGGACCTGCCGATTCTTCAAGGCCGGTTCGGGCAGGGTGCGGATGTCCTGAACCCGTGCGGCCCAGGCGCGGCCCCGGCAGCGGGGCAGACCCTGGCGCGTCAACTGGTCAATCCGGCTGCGCAAGCGGGTGAACACGTCCACTTCCGGCGCCTGCAGGCGGTTCTCATTGGCATAGGCGAGGATATGATCGGGGGACAGGCATGCGGACTTGGGAATCGGGATTGAAAGACCCGTCTCCGATTTTTCCGAGTTCTTCGGCGTTGTTCCGCCATTCTGGACCAGGCCCAGCAACACGGCCAGGATGAAGGCGTCGGTACGGTCCTGCGGGTCCAGTTCCTGTTTGAGAAAGACCAGTTGGCTCATGGTACGCTCGTGGAACAGCCGCTGGATATACTCCGGCTCCTGCCCCACGGGCGCAAAGAACATGTCGTTGGAAAGGTCGTCAATCCGGTTGCGCAGATCCACCGGGTCGGGCGGGTTGACCTTGGCGGTGGTGAGGCAGCCGGCCAGCGGGTTCCGGTCCGAGCCGATACCCACGCGTCCCTCGAGACAGGCCTGCAGGGCGGTGGTGCCCCGGCCCGAGAACGGATCGAACACGACATCGCCGGGCCGCGTGAACTTCTGAATGAAGTAGTGAGGCAGGCGGGGCGGGAACATTCCCGGATACGGACACATGGTGTGCAGCGGATGGCCCCAGGTTTTCGGTTTCCGCTTCCAGTCGTTTGTCAGCATTGCTCCAACAGTTCCCCACTCCCGCGCGGTTTCGGAATCGCCTGGATTCTTGAACCGTCTCTCATTTCCCCGGATTATCTGGTTTCGCTGGTTTCTCCCGATTGGGACTGGCGTGTTTCCGGATCGTGGAGGGTGCCGGAAGACATGCGGAGCAGGGCGCCGATCCCGATTCCGATCAGCGCAAAGAACGCCAGATTGAGCAACATGGCCAGGATACTGTCCAGTCCCAGGGTTTCCTCGATCGCGTTGAAGATCCACCACAGGCCGACCAGCAAGGGGCCGCTGAAGGCCAGCAGCCAGAAAAGCGGCAAGGCCATCCACCGGCCACGGTCCTGACGGCGGTACGACAAGGTGAGCAGACCCACCACCGGCGTCAGAATCGCCAGAAACACGCCCCCGTACCGTGTGTATGTCGGATCCTGCAAAAACTGCAGCATCATGGTTCGCCCCTCATCCTTCAGGGTATTCGTGCCGGGGATAAGTCAGTCCGCGATCGCCGCATTGCGCGTAACGGGTTCCCAACTTCCGGTATCCAGTCCGTTCATCCCTTCGTCGTGTGTTCTTCGAGGAATCGCTCGGCGTCAATGGCGGCCATGCAGCCGGTTCCCGCCGCCGAAATGGCCTGCTTGTAACGCGGGTCCATCACATCCCCGGCGGCAAACACTCCTTCAACCGATGTCGCGGTTCGGATTCTGGCGTTGGGACACACGATGAAACCCGCTCCGTCCACCTCGAGCTGGCCCTTCAGGAAACCGGTGTTGGGGATGTGGCCGACCGCCATGAAAATCCCCTGGCAGGTCAAAACGCTCAACTCTCCCGTCTTCACGTTGCGCAGCCGCAGGCCCTGCACGCTGCCCGCCTCCACGCCCAGAATTTCTTCCACGACCGAGTCCCACGCAAATTCGATTTTGGGGTTGTCGAACGCGCGCTGCTGCATGATCTTCGACGCACGCAATTCATTGCGCCGGTGTACCAGCGTCACTTTCGTACAGAAACGGGTCAGGAACGTCGCCTCTTCGATGGCCGAGTCGCCCCCGCCCACCACGGCCACTTCCTTGCCCCGGAAGAAGAATCCGTCGCACGTGGCGCAGGCCGAAACGCCGTGGCCCATGAGCTTCCGTTCGCTTTCGATCTCGAGCCAGCGGGCCGAGGCGCCTGTGGCCACGATCAGCGTTTCCGCCTCGATCACCCGGCTGTCTGTCTGAAGGCGGAACGGGCGCTTCGACAGGTCGGCCTCGATAATATTCTCCTGCGCGAACCGCGCGCCGAATCGCTCGGCCTGACGGTGTATCAGGTCAATCAGTTCCGGGCCGGTCTTGGCCTCGGGGAAGCCGGGAAAATTCTCGACCTCGGTGGTGATGGTCAATTGCCCGCCCGGTTGGACGCCCTCGAAAACCAGAGGGGAAAGATCGGCGCGACCGGTATAAACGGCGGCGGTCAGACCCGCCGGGCCGGTTCCTACGATGACAACTTTCTCGGCCATCTGTTTGCAGCCTCCGTGAAAAAATCGTATCTGTTTCACCGTTTCCTGGTGTTCAAACGCGATGCAGCAGGCCGTCGCGCAGTTCCATCACCCGGTCGGCGTTGGCGGCGATGCTCGGCTCGTGGGTGACGATAATCAGCGAGCGTCCCCGGTCCCGCGTGGTCTTCCACAACAGACTGGCCATCGCATCGGCGGTTTTTACATCCAGGTTCCCCGTCGGTTCGTCGGCCAGAATGATCTTCGGATCGTTCATGAGCGCGCGGGCGAGGGCGACGCGCTGCTGCTCGCCTCCCGAGAGTTTGGTGGGCAGGTGTTCGGCCCGGTCGCGCAGTTCGACCTGATCGAGCAGTTCGAGCGCGCGTTCATGGGCCGCCTTGCGGTCCATACCGGCGATAAAGGCGGGCATGGCCACATTCTCCCACGCGCGGAACTCCTGCAGCAGGTGGTGGAACTGGAAAACCAGCCCGATGCTGTGGCACCGCAGTCGGTTCAGGTCGCTGTTGCTCATGTCGGCCAGGCTGTATTCCCGGTCGCCGGAAGACGAAGTGTTGTAGAAAATCGTCCCGTTTGTGGGCCGGTCGAGCATGCAGAGCAGGTTCAGCAGGGTACTCTTGCCCGAGCCGCTCTTGCCCGTGATGGCCACCACCTCGCCGGGCTGGAGGGAAAAATCAATCCCGCGCAGCACTTCGAGCGTACGTGAGCCGTCAATATAGTTTTTGACCAGTTTCAGGGTTCGCAACAGGGGTTTACTCATAACGCAGGGCCTCCACCACATTGAGCCGGGCGGCCAGCAGGGCCGGAATGACCGAAGAAATCAGACAAATCCCGATGGAACAGGCGCTGATGGTCAGGACGGTCAGGGCTTTGATTTTCACGGGAATGCCCCGCAGGTTGTACACGTCTTCCGGAATGTCCACCGGGCAGTGGTATTTCAGGATGTAACAGAGAAGCACCCCGAGAATGATGCCCAGCGTGGTGCCGATGACCCCGATGAACAACCCCTCGGCCAGAAAGACTTTCGTGATGGAGCGTCGGGGCGTTCCCATCGCACGCAGGATACCGATCTCGCGTGTCTTTTCCATTGTGATGAGGATCAGGGTCCCCATGATGTTCAGACCGGCCACCGCTACGATGAGCAGCAGGATCACGAACATGGCCAGTTTCTCGAGGGCCAGGGCTTTGAAGAGCCCCGGGTTCATTTCCCCCCAGGAACGGGTCTGCGTGGGGATTCCCAGTTCGTTCTGGATCCTTTCTCCCAGGCGCGCCGCCACTTCGTCGGCCTTGAAGGGGTCTTTCAGTTTAATGTGGACCAGATCCACCACGTCCTCGTCCAGGAGCGACATTTCCTGGGCGGTCTTGATGGACACACAGGCGAAAAATTCATCGAGTTCCGAAAGGCCTGTATCGCGAATTCCCTCTACGGTCAAGGGGTAGATCTTGGGTTTGGGCATGTTGCCGGTCTGGGCGATTTTCCCGGTCAGGGCAAAGACCTTGCTGTGCAACCCGACTCCCGTCCGCTTCACGATGCCCGTGCCGATGATGATTTCATCCAGACCGGGTTCGGTCTTTCCGGTCACCTTGCGTTCCGAATTGGTGGCGGTGGCCAGTGTGACCTTCTCCTCGCGCGCGACATCCAATCCCAGGATCATCGCGGGCGCAGAGGCCTCGATGTCGGTGTATTGGGTGTCGCGTTTGATCAGACCCCAGGTCTGAAGCCGGGGTGAGGCTCCGACCACCTCGGGATCGGTCTCGCAGAGCTGCATGATGGCCTGATAGTTGCCCAGCTTTTCCCCATAGACGGACCGAATCTCGATATGGGAGAGTTCGTCCGTCAGGAGTTTCATGTAATCCTGTTGGGCGCCGTCCATGACGGCGATGACGGTGATCAGGGCGGTGACCCCGATGGTGACCCCGACGATTGAGATCAGGGTGATGACGGAGATCAGGCCGGATCGGACTTTCTTGGAAGTGAGGTGACGCAGGGCAATGGCGAGTTCAAATCGCATAGGTATCCACGGCAATCAGGATGACCGATGCAACAGGGAGGAGACAACCTCCGGTTCGCATCGGGCGCTACAGATAA
>DAOPYU010000091.1:0-12679 GCA_035353095.1 Candidatus Sumerlaeota bacterium
TGGGAACAAAAAACGCAAGAGACCGGGCGCCACGAAACCGCAACCAACTGTAGCCCCCCAAATCCGGAGTATCGACACAAAAACCGGACAGCAAACCACGAAAAACACGAAACAAACGAAAGACCGCGGTTTTCGTGTCCTTTCGTGCTTTTCGTGGTTGAAAACGCCTGTTCCACATTCCGGTTTGTACCCGGTCAGAATCATCGAGGCTTGCGCCGATTCTGCGAGAGAGTCGTACAAACGGGCTCACCTGCGGTTTTCGTCGTCGTCCTTGAAGGCGCTGATGTCGTCCTCCGTCCCCTCCTTGCGGTCCTTGCCTTTCGAGATCAGGTCGTACTCGCGCTCGCCTTCTCCGGGACAGCGGTAGAGGAACGGTTCTCCCCATCCATCCAGGGGCAGATCATCCATCTTCCGTTTCCCCCAGAGGTCCTCCGATACGTCGGAAGGTCGGTGGACCAGGGCGTCGAGTCCCTGGTCCGTCGTCGGCAACGCGCCCACCGTCATTTCATATTCCCCCAGGGCCGTCTTGATATTCCCCATCTGCAATCGGGTCGCCCTGTCGCGGGCAAAGCCGACTTTGTTGAGGATCTTGGGCCCCACCACCGCCACCAGAATCCCGATGATCATCACGACCATCATGATTTCGAGGAACGAAAAGCCCCTCCGATTCCCCGACCGCCAGAACCGCTTCTCCTTTCCAATTTGCATGATACCGGATCCCCCTTTGATTCGTATTCACCGGCCCAGAGCCGGAAGCGCCTCGTTTTCAGGTTCCTCTCTATGTCAACCGCCGCCGGGAAGGCGGAATTCGGCGATACCCGGAGACGGATATGTCTCTACCTGTCAATAGAAAAGGAATGAATTCCTATTCCATCAAGTTCCGGGATAAGATTGATGCAACCCTTGCGGGACAAGCGGGGACACCCGTGAGAAACAGAGAACCGTTCCCGGGTCCGTGCCTCAAACCCCACACACATGCCTTCGTCCGGAAGAGAAAGAACCCCCTCCCCCGGAAGAAATGCCCCGCTTTTCGAGTAAAACTCGTCCTCTTCTCTTCCACCGTCAGGCATCCCTGACGGACGGAGAACAAAACCTCATTCACTCAGACGGATCCTGCTGAATCGTGTTGTGGTGAACCTGTGGCAAAAAAACAAGAAAAAGGGACTCGCTGCCTTGCAGAAAGGCCGAGCCTGATCTTCTTTTCTCAGGCTCGGCCCTCGGATTCTTTCTCAGTTCCCGGCGGCGGGAGTGTGGGCGGGGGTGGGGACAGGGGTCGTGTCCGGCACCGTCTGGTCGTTCTCGGCGATCCAGGCGGCCCCGTTCTGATCGTACCAGGTCTGCCAGGCCTGCGGGTCGTTCGAGTCGATCTCGGCGTCGGTGATGAACCGCAACGCATCGCCCGCGCGCACGACCAGGTCGGGAATGTTGCTGGTCAGTCCGTACTGGATCAGGGTCCGGATGGACTGGCCCGTGTGGTTGTCTTCGAGGAAGCCCATCGCGTTGTCGCGGATGTATTCATCGGAATGGCTCAGACCCGCGATGGCGGCGGAATAGATCGGCTGGTCGTCGAAGTAGAACAGCAGATCGCCCGTTTCCTCGAGCACCTCGGGGCTGTCATCCTTCATCCCCTTGATCAACAGGTCGCTGACGTCATAACCCGCCACGTCGCGCACGCTCTGCAACGCTTCGAGCCGGAACTCCGGGTTGGTGCTGTCGAGGCACTGGGCGATCATGTCCGCCCGCTCGCCTTCCGGCACGTTCGGCATCAGCGCGAGCACTTCCTCCTCGAACTGTTCGCCGCCCTTCTGGATCATCTCTTCGAGGACCGCCTTACCCTCGCCCTTCTCGAGCATCTTGGCCAACTGCAGGTAGGCCTGCTCACGCAGAGTCTGGTCCTCGCCGAAAATCGCCGCCCGCAGCGCCTCTTCGTTTTCAAACGTCGCGGTGCCGCTGGTCATCGTCACCCCGGCGGGCAACGGACTCGGTCCCGTCGCCACCGTGGCGGTCGCCGTCGTGGTCGGGCCCTTGACACTGGCCGCGCGCCCCTTCCCGCTGGCATCCGCTTTGTCCGCGTCTTCCGTTGCGACGGTTTTGGCGCTCTTCTTCTCGGCGACTTTTTCTTTCGCCTTGGCGGAGGAGTCCTTTCCCTTATCCGGATTTCGAGTGGCCACCACCCCCACGACCACCAGCATGATGACTGCGATGACAGCCAGAATTTTGTTCTGCGTATTCAAGGGACGTTCCTCCTCACTTGTACTTGAATGCCCCGTACGCGGGACACCTTAACACCCCGTCCTCCAGTCTAAAGGACGTACTTTCCATCAATCGAAAGCAAAACATATGCCATTTCCAGGAAATCGTTCTAAAACTTTACCTTGGCCCGAATCCTTCGATTTTCCTCTCCAACACCCCAGCAGAACAAGACTTTATCTACCTGATTACAGGACACTTAGATTATTCGATGAAATCCAGAAGACAACCAGTCCTCCACTCAGATTCAAGACAGGAAGAGTACCGCCGGAACGACACGATCCTTCGCCCCAAGGCACAGGACCCGCAATGGAGTTTTCTCGATTGTAAAAACTCGATTCAGGCGCCGTTCTCACCCGTTTTACAGGGGTAAAAACGGTCCATCTGGCCCCGTGTTGCAGGAGAATCCAAAAGTCTTAAATCTGTGTCGAGGGCGAATACAAAACACCCGATAATACAAACACCTTGCGGTCAGGAAAAAGCGCCCCAACGGGGCGCAGGCGAGTAGCCGGGTGGTGGAGCGAAGCGGAACCCCCGGATCTGTCCCCCAATCTTCCCGCCCCGGATGGGGCGGAGGAAAAACTGGGATGATCGGGGTAAGTCAAGTGGAGTCAACCTGTAGGGGACCTCTAAAAATGTGTTTTCTTCAAAATACCGAAACGTGAAGCATTGAAATAACTGGGCTTGATTTCCTGACAAATTGGCAAATACGGGATTTTTCGAGGTTCCCTGTATTCTTTACGAAGTAACCCCCTGCGCCCCTCCGGGGCGCACAAGGAGACGACGCATTTTCCGGGGGTTCCGCTTCGCTCCACCTCCGGCTACTGACCTTTGCCCCTGACGGGGCAATAAACACGGGTCCTATTCCTCAGCATTAGAACTTTTGGATTCTCCTGCCCCGTGTTAAAACTCCCGGAAATTTCAGTCGCGGAATGCAAAGGAATCCCCTATGATACGCCCTGTGCAGGAGTTCGTGTAAGGAGCCTCAGACCATGCAGATCGCGCTCATCGGTTTCAGTAAGTCCGGCAAGACCACTGTTTTCAACGCCCTGACCGGGTCCAATGCGGAAGTTTCCGCCTTTTCCGGCAAGGCCAAGACTCACCGGGCCACCGTTCAGGTCCCCGATCCCCGCCTCGACCAGTTGAACGACCTTTTCCAGTCCAAGAAACTGGTCCATGCCACCATTGACTATGTGGACCCGGTCGGCATCCGCCGCGACCAGGCCGGTCAGGGCGCGGCAATGGGCGATGAAATGCTCAACAACATCGCCACCGCCGATGCGCTGGTGGCCGTCATCCGCGCCTTCGTGGATGATTCGGGCGTCGAGACCGAACCGGTGGCCGATTTCGAGACCATCCAACTCGAATTGATCCTGAGCGACCTGACCAAGGTGGACAACCGGCTGGGCCGCGCGGAATCGCAGATGCAGCGCATCGGCGGTCCGCAACGCAAAGCCCTCGAAGAAGAATGTGCCGTGCTCAAACGTCTCAAGGAAGCGCTCGAGGCGGGTCAGCCCGTCCGCTCCCTGGAACTGGACGTCGAAGAGGCCAAATACCTCCGGTCCTTCCAGTTCCTGACCACCAAGGCGCTGATCGTGCTGGTCAACACCGGCGGGCAGAGCGAGGCGGAGGTCGAAACGCTCCTCGGACGCCTGCGGCAAAGCGCCGCCGGAACCCTGCCGGACGGTGTCACGCCGCTGTACCACTTCCTGGCGCTGTGCGGTCAGACCGAAATGGAAATCGCCCAACTGGCCGAGGAAGACCGCGTCCTGTTCCTCGAAGAGTATGGCATCACCGAACCGGGCATGGCGCGCATGATCCGGCTCTGTTACGACGCGCTGGGGCTGATCTCGTTCTTCACCGTGGGGCCGAGCGAAAGCCACGCCTGGACGCTGCGACGCGGCCTGCCGGCGGTCGAAGCGGCGGGCGTCATCCACTCGGACCTGCAGCGCGGGTTCATCCGCGCCCAGATTATTTCCTGGAAGGACATGCTGGCCGTCAAAACCTACGCCGAAGCCAAGAAACAGGCCCTGCTGCGCCAGGAAGGCCGGGACTACGTGATGCAGGACGGCGACATCATCGAAGTGCTGTTCAGCGTGTAAGGACGAACAGCATGAGCAGACGCCCGGTCTGGCTTTCGTATCCCGCGGCAGGCGTGCAGAAACTGGCCTCCACCGTTTCGCGTCTGAACACCGCCGGGGCGGAACGTTTCGCGAATGCCAACCGCTGGCTTCTGCGTCTGCCGGTTCCCCTGGCCGCACTGGCTATTTGCCTGTTCCTGTGCGACGGGATTCTTTCCCTCCGCGATCCGTTCTTTTTCCGCAACGAATGCTGGCAGGGTTTCCAGATCACCGCGGCGGCGCGAATTCTGGAGCGCCAGCCGCTCTACCCGGATGTGCTCACCGACGCCAGTTATTACATCTACACGCCGGGGGTTCCGATCCTGCATGCCGCCACGATGGCCCTGTTCGGCAAGGGCCTTCTGGCGCCGAAGATTCTGTCGTTCCTGTTCTGCGGAATCAGCCTGGCCGGTGTGGCGGCGGGGGCGTACGGTCTGACGCGCTCGCGCTCGGCGGCCTGGGTGGCGGGCGGCCTTTTCGCGGCCACCCACCGGTTTCTGGCCGGTTGGCCGTTTTTCATCCGGCCCGATGTCCCTGCGGGCGCCTTCGCCATCTGGGGACTGGTTCTCTGGGCCGGAGAAGCGAATCGCCCGCAAGGGCGGTATCTGCGCGACGGCCTTGCCACACTCGGCTTTCTTCTGGCCGCCTGGTGCAAACAGAACTATGCCCTCCTGATCGCCCTGCACCTGGGGTTCCTTCTCTGGCGGCGCGGCTGGCGATACGCGCTCGCAGTGGCGGCGCCGATCGCGGCGCTGGGCCTGGCGTTGCTGCTTCCCTTTGCCATCGGCGACGAACACCTGCTTTCCACCACCCGGATTCTCGCCCAGCACCCGCTCCGGTGGTGGACATTGCGCGTGTACCTTTTCCCCTACCTGACCTGGAGTGAAATAACCCTCCTGTCCCTCCTGATCGTCGAGTGTTGCCTGTTCGTTTTCAACCGGACGGTCCGAAACAATGGGCGCGCGCTCGTCTGGGTGGGCTGTTGCGGGATTCTGCTGGCTGTCAGCACCGTTGTGGCGGCCAAGTGGGGCAGCGATGTGAACAGTTATTACCTCTTCTGTCTGATCCTGGGGCTGCCGCTGGTTCGGGTGATGTACCGGCGCGGGAATCCGGTTTCGCCGTCCCTGCGTCCCTCTCTCCACGGCTCGATGGTCAGCGTGGTTGTGTCGGTCTTTCTGACGGCCCAGATCTTCACCCACCTGCTGCCCCTGACACTCTACCCCGCCACCTATACCCCTCCCGAATGCCGCAATCTGGATCAACTTTATGCCTTCATCCAGAGGCATCGGAACGCGCGGATCTACTGTCCCATGCGCAACTACCTCACCTGGCTGGGCGCGAACCAGTACGATCAGTGCGACCTGATGACCGAGGCGCTATTCCATGCCGGCCAACCCGCTCCCCCCGTCATTCTGGATCAGATCGTCCAGCGCCGGTTCGATTACATCATCGGGGGATTCCACACCTTTCAGATCTCCGGTACCGTCAAACGCAACTACCTCCGGCTCTACCCCTCGCCCGTCCCCGGATTTGACATCTTCGTTCCCAAACCGCAGATATAAACCTTAAAACCGCAGTTGAAGCGCCAACGGCGCGACTCGATCGTAGCCTGGGGCAGAGCGAAGCGTCGCCCCAGAGGGAGTGTCCCCATTTCCGAAAGGGCTGAAGGCCCGTCCGATTTGGATCGGGCAAAACACCGGGATAGAACGGGCTTTCAGCCCTTGTGAAAACAACCCGGTCTGTTCCTGGGGCGATACCCCAGGCTACAATAGATCGCGCCGTTGGCGCTTGACCCACCCCTTTTCGATCTCCGGTTCCTTTCCCCCGCAAATCGCCCTTTGGATACACCCAATCCGGTTGGGTACAGCGGACTTGGGTTGATAACCGCGGTATTCAGGATAAAAAGAGAAGGGGAAGCGCCGAAAAGAGACCGACGCTCCCCCTCAATTCCTCTTTCCTCTTCACCTGTTCTTACGCGTAGCTGTGCAGACCCGGCAGCAGGAAGTTCACCCCCACATAGGTAAACAGCACACAGGCAAATCCGATAAGCGCGATGATCGCGGCCCGACGGCCTTTCCAGCCGGCCAGGAAGCGAACGTGCAGGTAGGCGGCATAGACCAGCCAGGTGATGAGCGACCAGGTCTCCTTCGGGTCAAACCCCCAAGGACGTCCCCAGGCCGTGTTGGCCCACACCGCGCCCAGCACGATCCCGATCGTCAAGAGCGGAAATCCAACGGCAATGACCTTGTAGTTGAAAATATCCAGACTGCCGAGCGACGGCAGCCGCTTCAACGGCGCCAGACGGGTGGCATCGCCCCCGAAAGAATCCTTGACCAGATACGCCAGCGCCACCACAAAGGACAGAGCGAAAGCCGAGTAGCTCAGCATGATCGTCACCACATGATAATTGAGCCAGATGGAATCCAGCGCGGGCATCAGCGGGTTGATCTTGCTGTCGAAAATCGGCAGTTTGTGCGCCACGATCATGAAAACGAACCCCAGGACGGCGGCGCTGAACCCCGCCAGCCGGTTGCGCTGAATCGCCTCGAAGACCAGCGCGACCAGTACCATTCCCGCCGTGGCGAAAGTGAACGACTCGTACATGTTCGCAAGCGGCGCACGGCCCGCCAGAATCCAGCGGCAGCCGATCCCCAGCACGCCGGAAGCCAATCCCAGAGCCAGAAAGGCGAACCCGACCCACTGCAGGCGGCGCCAGAAAGGCCCCATCTGGCGAAACAGCATCGCCCCGCCATAGCAGAGCGCGGCAAACACATAGAAAAACGCCGACACTTTGAACGGCTGGAGTTGCTGATAGAACGCGTCGAGCCGCAGCTTCGGCAACGCGACCTGGCGCGCGGCCACCGCGTCGAAGACCCGCAGACGCAACGACTCGGCGGCCTTCGCTCCCGCCTCGGGATTGTTGGTCCGGATCGCATTGCACAGGTCGTCCCACGCCTGCAGAATCTGCATGTCCACGGCGTCGGGCGCCTGCCCCCCCTCACGCAGTTTCTGAAGCAGCTGGGCGGGCGAAAGCCACGAGTCCTTCGCGGGGATGATCGCGAAATCCTCCGCCAGTTTGTCAATCGTGTCGGCGCGATCCTCGATCTGGTTGATCGGCTTGAGGTACTTGTTGTGCCCCCCGCCCGATGTCCCCTCGCCGCGCCGCAGGCGGGACTCTTCCTCGCGGTAGAGATTGCCCATCTTCTCGTACAGGTCCATTTTGTGGAACGTGTTCAGGCTGATGGCCTTGCCGCCGAAAATCCTGCCGAGTTCCGGGTGCTCGACTTTGATGAGCGCCACCGAGTGGGCCTGTTCCGAGTCGACCATCATCGGAAGAATCACCGCCAGCGCGGGCCGATGCTCAAAGGCATTTTTATCCGAAATGGCCATCAGACGCGTCTGGGCATAGGTCAGGGCGCTGCGGACAAAACCGGTATCCTGAACCGGTAGGGTGGCCAGAGGCTTGAGAGCCGCATCCCACTCCCGTCCCAGCGGAATCGGAGTCGCGGCCCCGACAGGGGCGGCCTCCACTCCAACGGCGGTCAGAAGCAGCACACACAGGAACGGTCTGAAGAATGACATGAAACCCGCAAAAGGAGGACGCATTGAGTCCAGATTCCTTTCGTAATTGAATCAAATAACCCGCACCCACTTTACGGGCGCAGCCCGATCAAACGCAACCCTCTTTCGACAGCCGAACGGTCCTCATCCCGCGCCGTTCTCCGCATCTTCACCGGACGAGAACTTTTCATTCGGACAAAGGGTCCGGAGCGCCCCCAGAGTTCCGCGGTCGAACGTATCACGCGCCAGGCGGTAATGAGCCGTCACCAGCAGCGAGGCCTTCTCGCCGGGTCGGACCCAGAACCAGACTTCCTGACGTTTTACCAGGAACGCCAGCAACAACCCGAGCATCATCAGGACACTCCCGCCGTAGATCACCGGGATCAGCGGATTGCGCGTCAGGGTCAGGATCGTGTAATAGGCCGGGACCTTGCCAACCAGTTTGACTTTCGGTTCATCGGAGGAGTTGGATGCGGTTGTCGCGGGAGGAGCCGTCGGGGCAACCGATGCGGAAGCGGTCGTCTGGGGCGAAGCCGCTTCCAGAGCCACTTCCTGGCCCACGGTCAGCGTGAACTCCCGGGCGGCTTCCGTCGAACCGGTCTTTTCCGCGCTCACCACCATCTGGTAGTTCGGCGCTTCGCCCGTCACCCGCACCAGATCGAACTCCCACGCGCTCTCTTTCTGGTGCATCATATTGCGCATCATGTCCTTCATGTCCGGCTTGCCGAACACCCACGACGAACTGACTTCCTGGCCGCCCTGGAGCAGCGCCACACACAGGGCCGGGTTGTTCAACGCCTGCGACCGGCTGCCGAACTTGCGCCCCGCCTGGACCACAAAGTCCGGCTCGAACTGCGCGGCGCGAATTGAAAAACCCGCCCCTGCACCCGGCACGGACGTTGTCGCCGCTGTGGGAACGCTCGAACGATCACCCATTGCGCCTCCCATCAGGGTGCCCTTGAAAGGTTCCGGCTGCCCCGGCACGGTCAGGGTCCAGGCGTAAGGCGGCTGAGCCTCGAGCGCCAGTTGCGCCCCATCCAGTCCCGGCACCGGACGCGTCTGGCCCGGGGAAATCTCCAGATCCACCGGACCCTTCAAATCCCGGACCTGCACCGCAAAACGCGTCCCAGGCCCTTCCGGATAACTCGTCTGGTGGAGCGTCCAGCCATTGATGGTCAGGGAACGATTCACCTCGACCGTCTGCCCCACAAGGGGGGGAACCGTATCGGGACACGAAAGGGTCGAGACGAACTCGGAGGGCATTTTCGTGCGCGGGTGGTACGACACGCGGAAATCGTCGCACCGGATCGTGAACCCCAGGTCCACGGACTCGCTCTTTTTGATCCACTTGGGATAGGCGGCCTCGAGCGCCAGACGGTTGAGCCGCAGCATCTCGTCCCCCGTGCGCGTACGGCCCTCCCGGGCCAGAATCTTCTCCGCCTCGGTCGGCAGGGACACGCTCTTGAATGCTTCGGGGATGTAGAAATCGCGCCGGGCCAACACGCCGTTGTTGAGTTCCTTCGCCAGCTCGCCCACATACTCGTAGGGGACTTTTTCGTCTCCCGCCAGGGAGAGGAGCAGGTTCTGGCCGTGGGACAGACCCGACGGATCCTCGCCATGAGGATCGCCCGATTCCCCCAGCATTTTCCAGATCTGCTTGCCGGGATTGAGCGACGAATCCTTCCGGTCCTTATTGACGGCCTGACAGAATCCCTTCCAGTCGCGAATCTGGCCGGCAGCCAGAAAATCCGGAACGATCACCAGCGTCCGCGTCTCCTCCCCTTCCAGCACCGTCACGGTCCCCTCGCGGGCCACCATTCCCGCCGCGAAACCGCTCACGAGCACCCCGATCAACCCCAGATGCGCGATGGGCGCGCCCAGACGCCCGATCTTGCCCTTCCAGGCGTACCCGAACTCCCCCTCCAGCGCGACCCGGAACCCGTGCGCACGAAAAGCGGCCGCCACGTCCGTAGCGCTCCCCTCGAATCGCAGAGCCGCCGCCGGTTTCCGTTTCCGATAGGCCGCTTCCGTTTTCTGGAACCGGGACCGGAAGGCGGGTATGACCACTTCAACCAGATTTCGCCACGTGGCACAGGCCATCGTGAGCGCCAGCAGCAGAAGGAGGCTCTTGTACCACCCCGTGTAATAGACCAGCGCCAGCGCCCGGTCCAGGGGAGAGATCAGGGTTCCCGCAATCGAGACCCCGGCGAGAACCACCAGGAGCGTCACGCCGATCTTCAATGAAAACAACCATTTCCACGGGGTAATATGCCAGAGGCGTTTCGGAGAAGCTGTCTGCGACATGACACCCTTTCAAGCCGGACAACGGGGGCATCGAATCCCCCGGTCAGAATTCAAAGCGACCGGCAAAATGTATAATATCCACCTCCCGACCGTGCGCGGATACGCGTCAGGGCCCCAGCTATACCTTCCCCGCCCCCTCTTGGCAAGGCAAATCAGACAGAATCCATGAACCCCAGAGACGGTTGCCACTCCCCTTCCGTCCGTCTGAACCTGAAATAGTACCCGGATTGGGCAAGAATGGGGAAAGTCCGAAAAAAAAGCGCCCCGAGAGTCCCGGACCTTGTGAGAAACACTTCGCGCAAGGACCGGGACTCTCGGAGCAAGAGAGGAAGGATGATGATTTTTTTGTGCTCAACCGCCACCCGCAATCATCTACCGGGCTTTTATTTCGAAGCAATGATCTCCATCACCTGCACGATATCTTTACCGGAACTTTGCGCGACTTCCCGCAGCGTCTGCTCCGGACCCGCAACCGTCAGCCCCGCCTCACACAGACGGGACACCAGGGCCTCCGGGGTCGTATTGACCAGACTCGCCGCCGAAGTCACGGAAGCGCTTTCGAGCGTCTGAATCACCGCGCCCATCCCTTTCGCGGGCCCCCCATGTCCCCCCGGTCCCCCGGGTCCCCCTCCCCCCCGGTTCAGGGCGGGCGCCACAAAAGCCGTGGCCAACACGAGGACAATCACAGCGGCTCCCCAGAAAGTGACCGACCGGGCGTATCGCCCGATGATGGACCAGTGCCGGATGGCATGGATAAGCCCCGCCACCACCAACCCCACACTCAGCCACTCGTGGGCGTCCTTGACAATCCCTTTCCCCACGCCACAGAGCAACATCACCCCCGTTACACAACTGATCAGAAAGAATCCCACCGTTGCGGCCATGAGCAGGTCGAGCCATTTGTTTCTGGCGCTCTTCACACTCTTCGGAGTTTCGTCTGTCTTGTTCTTGTCGTCCCGGAATGGCATTTTTCCGTCCTTTTCCATTGCCTGTCGCTTTCTTTGGGGTGGGAGCGCACAAACCCCCGACCCGTTGTCCTCTGAAATGCATAGCATGTGCCAATCTCTCCCCCAATCGGGCAATTTCCGGAATCGGAGGGAATCGGCGAAATTCATTCGAAAAAACGGGAAAAGAATGCCTATAACAGGAAAGAATTCGCTTACCAGAATTGAAAACTCCCTGCGCAAAAACTGCGCAGGGCGACCCGGACACCTGTGTAATTCCGTAACAGACAGGCGTTGGGAGGGGATAAAAGAAAACAGCCGCCTCTCGCTTTCTCAAAGCAAGAGGCGGCCGGTCTTTCCTATCAAAAGGCCGTTTCGCCCGGTCAGCGTCCGTTTCCAGACGGAGGGTTGGGCATTGTCCCCGAAGAAGACGGCTTGGTCTGCATTCCGCACAGTTCCCGGGCCTTCTTCCGGACCGATTCGTCGGGATCGGACTCCTGCATCTGGCGCAGTTTCTCGGAGAATGAAAGCGACGGGGAATAATCCCGAAGCATACCGGAAGTCATCGGCATCTTCTGGATAATCAGAGGAGCCAGAGTCTCCATCGTGCGCAGTCGAACCTGAGGATCGGGACTTTCCAGACGCGGGGACAGAAGCCGAGTCAGGAGATCCATTTTCTGGGGAATCTGGGGACGGAATTGCTCTTTATAAAAGACCGAGTCCGGATGGTCCATCAGCCAGACAAGGAACGGCGGGTAGTCCTCCTTGAACAGATCCGTCTGAATCTTCCAGACAATGTCTTGTTGTTCTTTGGACAACCGAGTCGAATCGCCCGGAATCCGGTCGCGCAGGTCGAGAAAGAGAATCGGGGGGAAGCAGGCTCGGTAGGCCGGGGGCAATTTGATATCCAGAATAACGGACCGCAACAGCCAGGCCTTCTTTTCATCCATCCGGGAGAACTCGCTGGAAAGAAATCCGGCCAGTTGGTAGGGGGTCGTATTGGAGGTCATCTCCGAGAGGCTTTTCTGAAGGGTCTCGGAGGTCGTTGCCGCACGAACGGCCGCCTTCAAAACTTCCCGATTCCGTCGCGGATGCGGAACCACCCGTCTGGCCCGTTCCTCGGGCGTCAGGTTGTTGAACTCCAGAATCATCTGACGGAGCCGCTTGCCGTCTTCGTTCCTGAGACTATCCAGAACCACCAGCAGATTGGACGCCTCGTTGACGGTCCCCTTGTCAAACCCATCGGCCATGAAAGCGGCGAATTCCTCGGGAGTGGAAAGAGATTGCAGAAGTTCGACCCCCATCTGTTCCGGGAAAAAGCTCCCGCCTTCTTTTCCTGTCTTGAAAAGGCTCTTCAAAGCGGACTCCATGACGTCCGGTTGGAAATACGCCTTCGCGGCCTTGTACGGCGCCAGAGAACCGGTTTTTATCCTCTGCAGCGGATCGGCAATCGAATCCAGCAATTCACATTGTGCCTTCATATCCGCCACGATTTTCCAG
>DAOPYU010000092.1:0-12678 GCA_035353095.1 Candidatus Sumerlaeota bacterium
CGTGGCTGCGGTTTGTTTCATCCAGCCCGCCGGGGGACTGGGAATCGGAAGGCGGGACTCGGAGAGAGCGGAGAACCGGGAATGATCTGGATAGAGTGTTATTCCGCTTTGCTTTGTCTGCTCTACGGGGCGGTGCTGGGGGTCTATGCCTGGCGGTTTCGGCAAAGTTCGGTCCCGGTGGGGCTTTCTCCCGAGCGGCTGCTGATCGTTTGTACGCTTCTTTTGCATGCCGGGTTTCTGCTGTTTCTCGGGTTGCGCCTGGATGGTCCCCCGGTCAACCTGTTTATGGGGGGCTTGTCGGCGCTGGCCCTGGGGGTGGCGTTTGCCTATTTAATAATTGAATGGCTCACGCGCGAGCGCAGCATGGGGTTGTGGGTGCTCGGATTGTCTTTCCTTTTTCAGGTCTTGAGCGCCACTCGATTATATGGGGAAAGCGCCGGGGCCGATGTCCCGAAAACACCGGTGGTGGTGCTCCATGTGGTGTTGGCGCTCGTGGGGTATTGCGCCTTGTCGCTTTCGGCGGCGTTCTCGGTGATGTATCTGGCCAAGTACCACCAGTTGAAGGCGCGGCGCTGGGGGTTGATTGTGGACCGGCTGCCGTCCCTGGACCAGTTGGAGCGTCTCGGCTACCGGGCGATTCACTTCGGTGTGGGGTTTCTGCTCGTGGGGTTGGTGACGGGCGAGTGGTTGCTCTTTCAGGAAGAGAAACGCCTGGTGTGGGCCGACTCCAAGATTATCGTGAGTGTCTTGACGTGTGGGGTGTACTGCCTGGCGATTCTGATGCGCCAGCGCCTGGCGATTCAGGGCAAGCGATTTGCGCTTCTGTCGCTGATCGGGTTTGCCATCGTCCTGTTTTCCCTCCTGGTGGTGGACAAGTTTACGGGAAGTTTCCATCAATATTGAGCCGTTCATGACGAATCCACTTTACCCCATCTTCCTGAATATTCGCGGACGCCGGTGTGTGGTGGTGGGCGCCGGTGGGGTGGGTGCGCGCAAGATCGTCCCCCTGGTGAAGTGTGGGGCGCAGGTGATTGTGGTGGCGCCGGAGTGCGAGGCGTGGGTGGCCGAGTGGCGCCGGGCGGGGCGTCTGGAGTGGCGGGAGCGGGGATTTTGCCCCGAGGATCTCGACGGGGCCTGGCTGGTGGTGGCTGCGGCGGGTGACCCGACGGTCAACGAACGGGTTTTCTCCGAGGCCGACCGGCGGGGGATTCCGTGCAATGTGGTGGATCAACCGGCGTTGTGTCATTTCTTTGTCCCGTCGGTGGCGCAGCGGGGAGACCTCAAGATCGCGTTCTCGACCAATGGTAAATCGCCCGTTCTGGCGGCGGCTCTGCGCCGGCGGATTGAGGCGATGCTGGGCGAGGACTTCGCCGCGGTGGTCGAACTGGCGGGGCGGGTCCGCGAGCGGGTGCAGGAAGAGTATGCCGATGATCCTCGCCAGCGCATGGCGCGTGTGCGCGAGGTGTTGCGGGCCGAGGAATTGATCGAGGCCGTTCTGGCTGGCGATGCTGCAAAACAAGGGGCGATTGTGGATTCATGGAAATCCTGCTTGTCGGAATAAATCACACCACGGCTCCTGTGGAAGTGCGCGAGCGGCTGGCTTTTTCCGCCGGAGGGCTGCGCGACGGATTGCCCTCTTTTCTGGAGCGGACCGGCGTGGACGAGGCGCTCATCCTCTCGACCTGCAACCGGGTCGAAGTGCTCGTGGTCCGGCACACGCCTGACTCGGATTCGTTTGTTTCCGGGCAGGCGGTGATGGACGCCTTGTGCGATTTGCGGGGGATAGATGGATCGGGACGCCCGGCTTCGGACCAGTTTTTTGAATTGCACGGCCTGGACGCCGTGCGCCATCTGGTTCGGTTGTCGAGTGGGTTGGAGTCCATGATCCTGGGGGAGGGGCAGATTCTGGGGCAGCTGCGCGACGCGTATGCCCTGGCCGTCGAGGCGGGAACGCACGGGCGTTACACCAACAAGGTGTTCCATCTGGCCTTCCACGCGGGCAAACGGGTGCGGACCGAGACGGAATTGGGATTTGGCGGTGTGTCGGTGGCCTCGGCGGCCATCTCGTTGGCCTCGAAGGTCTTTGGCGATTTCGGCCGTCACACGGCCTGCCTGATCGGGGCGGGGGAAATGGCCGAGGCGGCGGCCCGTCACCTGCACGAACGGGGGATTGGCCACCTGCTCTTCGTGAACCGTTCGCTCGACAAGGCCGAGCAACTGGCGCTGGAGTACGATGGCGAGGCGGTGGGGTTCGAACAGCGTTTCGAGGCGATCGCGAAGGCGGATATTGTGGTCAGTTCGACCGCCGCGCCGGGTCTGATTCTGAACCATGAACAGTTCCACCGGGTCATGGACAAGCGCCACACCCGGCCGATTTTTCTGGTGGACATTGCGGTGCCGCGCGACATTGATCCGGAAATCAACGTTCACGACAACGCGTTTCTCTACGATATTGACAGTCTGCGCGAAGTGGCGGATCAGAACTTCGAGCGTCGGCGCCGGGCGATTCCCGCCGCCGAGCGGATCGTCGAGTCCGAGCTGGAAAGCTTTGGCGGCTGGCTCGAACGCCTGCGGGTCGAGCCGCTGGTCAAGCAACTCTATACGCATTTCGACGAGATTCGCCGCTCTGAGGTGCTCAAGAACCAGGGACGTTTCGATGAAAGAGAGGCCGAAAATCTGGAGAAACTGACCCGTTCGATTCAGAAAAAAATCCTGCACAACCCCACCCGGATTCTGCGCCAGTGCGACCCGGAAACGGATGAAGGACGCCGGACGCTGGAAATCGTGCAGGATCTATTCGGTTTGAAATAAGGCGGCTATCTATGCGGGAAGTAACGGCAGGAATTTTGCGAATCGGGACTCGTTCCAGCGCTCTGGCGTTGTGGCAGGCCCATTGGGTGCGGCAACGGCTCGAGGAGAGGCACGCGGGATTGCGGGTCGAACTGGTCGAGATCCAGACCAGGGGGGACAAGATTCTCGACGCGCCTCTTTCCCGAATTGGGGACAAGGGGCTGTTCACGCGCGAAATCGAACGGGCTTTGCTCGACGGCGAAATAGATCTGGCCGTTCACAGCCTGAAGGACCTGCCCACCACGTTGCCGGATGGGTTGGTATTGGGCGCCGTGAGCGAGCGGGAAGACCCGCGGGACGCTCTGGTGAGCAAGGGGGTGACGTCCCTCGAAGAATTGCCCCGGGGCGGCACGGTGGCCACGGGCAGCCTGCGTCGCCGGGCGCAATTGTTGCACCTGCGGCCCGACCTGCGGGTGGTGGACATCCGGGGGAACGTCCAGACGCGCCTGCGCAAGTTCGACGAGTCGCAGTGGGACGGCATGATCATGGCCCGGGCCGGTCTGGTGCGGCTGGGGCTCGAGGAACGCATCGCGTGCGACCTGACCCGTGCCCAGATGCTTTCGGCGGTTTCCCAGGGGGCGTTGGGGTTGGAAATCCGCGAGGGGGACACGGCCACGGCCGAGTGGATCGCGTCGATCGAGTGCGCCGAGACCCGGGCGGTCACCACGGCGGAGCGTGCGTTCCTGCACGCCCTCGAGGGAGGCTGTCAGGTGCCGGTGGCAGCCCTCGGGCAGGTGGTCGAGGGGTGGCTGGAACTGGATGGCCTGGTCGTCTCGCTTGACGGTCGGTGTTACCTGCGGGCTCGCACGCGCGGGCCGGTCGCCGAGGCGGAACGGATCGGGGCGGACCTGGCGGATGTGTTGCTGGCGGATGGGGCGGAGGAAGTGCTGCGCGAGATTCGCAACGCCGCAGAGAAGTGAGGAAAGACGCATGACAACGGAAAAGAAACAGGGCGTGGTCTTTCTGGTGGGGTCCGGACCGGGTACGGCGGATCTGATCACGATGCGCGGCATGCGTCTGCTGGCCAGCGCCGACGTGGTGGTGTACGACTACCTGGCCGATCCGCAACTGTTGCGTGAAACGCCTCCCCATTGCGAACGGGTCTATGTCGGCAAGAAAGCGGGACAGCACACCCTGTGTCAGGAAGAGATCAACGACCTGCTGGTCCGGCTGGCGGGTGAGGGGAAGCGGGTGGTGCGCCTGAAGGGGGGCGATCCATTTGTCTTCGGCCGGGGGGGGGAGGAAGCGCTGGCCCTGAAGGAAGCGGGCCTTCCGTTCGAGGTGGTGCCGGGGGTGACGGCGGGGATCGCGGCGCCCGCCTATGCGGGTATTCCGGTCACGCATCGAGGGATGACCTGCACACTCGGGTTCATCACGGGCCATGAAGACCCGGAGAAGGACGATTCGGATATCGACTGGGCCAAGGTCGCCACGGGGTTTGGGACCCTGGTGTTTTACATGGGGGTCGGGAATCTGTCCCGGATCGTGGAACGTTTGATCGAACATGGCCGACCGGCCTCGACGCCGGCGGCGGTGATCCGCTGGGGGTGCCGTCCGAACCAGCAGACCGTGAGCGGAACCCTTGCCGATATTGTTCAGAAGGTCGAGGAGGCGAGGCTGAAACCGCCGGCGATTATCATTGTCGGAGAAGTGGTCGGGTTGCGGCGCGATTTACAGTGGTTCGAGAACAAACCCTTGTTCGGGCGGCGCATCGTGGTGACACGCAGCCGTGCGCAGGCGGGCGATCTGTCGGCTCAGTTGATCGAGTTGGGCGCCGACGTGGTCGAGTTTCCGGTCATTCGAATTGTCCCCCCGGAGGATTCCGAGCCGTTGAAGCAGGCCGCTGGCCGGGTGGGCGAGTACGACTGGCTGGTTTTCATGAGTGTGAACGGCGTGGAAGCATTTTTCGACGCTTTACGGGGACAGGGGTTGGACGCGCGTGCCCTGCATGGCGTCCGTGTCTGCGCCATCGGTCCGGCGACGGCGGGCGTGGTGGAAGATTATGGGGTGATTCCGGACCTGGTGCCGCCGAAGTATGTGGCGGAGTCGGTCGCGGAGGCCTTGGTGGCCCAGGGACCGCTCGAGGGCAAGCGTTTTCTTCTGGCGCGCGCCGACATCGGGCGCTCGTTCCTGCCGCGGGAACTCGAACGGCTCGGCGCCCACGTCGAGGATGTGGTGGCCTACCGGACGGTTCTGGAGGAGCCCGAGAACATTGAGGAAGTCCGGTGCGAGTTGACGGAGGGACGGATCGCGGCGGTGACGTTCAGCAGTTCTTCCACCGTGCGCAATTTCGCCGAACTGGTGGGCGCGGACGTCCTGCGCAACGTGTCGCCGGAGGTGTGTCTGGCGTCCATCGGGCCGGAGACGACCCGGACGTTGCGCGAGTGGACGACGGGCGAGGTGGTGGAAGCGGCCGAGTTTACGATTCCGGGGCTGGTGGCGGCGCTGCTGGAGCGATTCGCCCCGGCGGATTGAAAAAGATTGAGGGACAGGCCGCAAGGACCAATTTGCGAAGACAGGGAAGACGATGATTGGAATCTCGAAATTGTATTGTGGCTCGGTGGAGCCGTCGGACGCGTTGCGGTATGGACGCAGGTCGAAGGACCTGCCCTCGCATCTCTTGCAGTTCTCGGAAGACAAGAAGCCCGTGGTGGTCTGGAACTGCACGCGGCGCTGCAACCTGCGGTGTGTGCATTGTTACTCGCATTCTCAGGACAAGCATTACGAAGGCGAGATGACGACCGACGAGGGGCGGCGCTTCATTGACGACCTGGCGCAGTTCGGCGCGCCGGTCATCCTGTTTTCCGGGGGAGAACCGCTCATCCGGCCCGACCTGACCGACCTGGCGCGCCATGCCACGCAGCAGGGGATGCGGGCGGTCATCTCGACCAACGGAACCCTGATTTCGCGCGAGAAAGCCGTGGAACTCAAGGAAGTGGGTTTGAGTTATGTGGGCGTGAGCCTCGACGGATTGCGCGAGACGCACGACCTGTTCCGGGGCGTGAAGGGCGCGTTTGACGGCGCGCTGGCCGGTATTCAGAACTGCCAGGAGGCGGGTATCAAGGTCGGGTTGCGTTTCACGATCAACAAGCGCAATACGCAGGACATCGGAGGGATTTTCGATCTGCTCGAGGAACACGATATCCCCCGCGTCTGTTTCTACCACCTGGTTTACGCCGGACGGGGCAGCAAACTGGTCGAGGAGGATCTGGATCACGCCGAGACGCGGGCCGTGGTGGATTTGATTATGGACCGCACGAAGGATCTGCACGAGCGGGGTCTGGCGAAAGAGGTCCTGACGGTGGACAACCACGCCGATGGCGTGTATCTGTACCTGCGCGTTCTGAAGGAAGATCCGGAAAAGGCGAAGAAAGTCCTCGAACTCCTGAAGATGAACGAGGGCAACAGCTCGGGCCGGGGCATCGGGTGCGTGAGCTGGGACGGGGCGGTCCACGCCGACCAGTTCTGGCGTCACTATTCGTTCGGCAACGTGCGCGAGCGGCCTTTCAGCGAAATCTGGACGGATCTGAGCAATCCCCTCATGAAGCAGCTCAAGGAGAAGAAACTTCACGTCAAGGGGCGTTGCGGGAAATGCACGTGGCTGGACATCTGCGCCGGGAACTTCCGGGTGCGTGCCGAGGCTGTCACGGACGATCTCTGGGCGCCCGATCCGGCTTGTTTCCTGACCGATGAGGAGATTGGACTGGTCTGATGGGACGCCGGACGTTGTATGTCTCGGATCTGGATGGAACGCTGCTTGGAAAAAATTCCCGCCTGACCGACTTCTCGCGTGACATACTCAACGGATTGCTCGATGAGGGATTGCTCCTGACAGTCGCCAGCGCGCGCAGCGTGGTGACGATTGGAGAGGTGTTGCGGGGCCTGCGGCTGCGCCTGCCCGTCGTCGAATACAACGGCGCTTTTCTCACCGAACTTGCCACCCGCAGCCACCGGGTGGTAAACGCGCTGAAACCCCAACAGGTCCGGACGGTTTATGAGACCATTCTCGACCACGGATGCCGTCCCTTTGTTTCAAGCTTCGATGGGGTCTCAGACCGGGTCTATTACTGCGATATCCCGAATGCGGGCATGGAAGACTACGTGACCAACCGCACCGACGCGCGCGACGAGCGGCTGACGCGAGTGCCGGATCTCGCCGCGTACCTGGACCGCGCGGTGGTGTGTTTCACGGTGATTGACGAGGAGGCGCGGTTGCGCGCCCTGAGCGCCCGGCTCGAGGCGCTGGCGCCGGGTGAAATCGTCTCGCATCTCTTCTGCGACGCCTATCACCCCGAGTGGTTCTGGTTGACCATCCACGATTGCAGCGCCTCGAAGGATCGGGCGATCCGGCGGCTGATGGAGTGCGAAAGGTTCGAAGACGCGGAACTGGTCGTGTTCGGCGACCACGAGAACGATCTTTCGATGTTTCGCGCGGCCGACCGTGCCGTTGCGACTTCCAACGCGACCGAAAGCCTCAAGGCGATTGCGACCGAAATCATCGGATCGAACGAAGAAGACAGTGTGGCGCGTTATATCGAGATGGATTTTCGGGGACAGGTCATTCCGTCCGATGTGGCGGAACGTTCCCGCGGATCGAATCTCACCGATTGAGGGTGAATCTTCCCGCGTCTGAAGGTCTGGAAACGAATTTTTCCTGTGGCTCCGGGTGTCTGGGCCTTGCATTTTCTTTTTTGCTTCAGTATGGTCCAGAACCGGAGGTCGAATCATGCGTATTGCGGGTGTGGGATGTTCGTTGGTAGATTTTTTGTACTCGGACGTGGACTTCGCGTGCGAAGCGTTTCAGTGCCTTCTGTCGCGGGCTCAGGGCGATGGCGGTCTCATGCCGGGCGGGCTGGTATTCCGCGATGAATTTGAACGGTTCTCCGGGCGACCGTTTGACGATGTGTTGCGAACCCTGGTGGGGGAGCGTTCCGCTGACACGTACAATATCGGCGGTCCGGCGATTGTGGCGCTGATTCTGGCCGCGCAGCTCCTGGCGCCTCGCGGGTGGCAGGTGGCCTACTATGGCGCGGTGGGCGATGATGAGGCCGGACGGCTGATTCTCGACGGCGCCGCGAAAACCCCGCTGGATATTACAAATTATGGGCGGGTGCCCGGGACTTCGCCCTCGACCTCGGTTCTGTCCGATCCGCGCTACGATGGCGGGCATGGCGAACGGATTTTCGTGAACAATCTAGGAGTCGCCCGCGACTACGGCCCCGAATGCGTGCCGGATTCGTTTTTCGATTCGGAGGTGGCCTTGTTCGGAGCCACGGCGCTGACTCCCCAACTCCACGCGAACCTCACGGCCCTGTTGCGCAAGGCGAAGGAACGCGGTTGTTTCAACATCATCACAACCGTTTACGATTTTCAGAATGAAAAACGCAACCCGGGTGGCGTATGGCCTCTGGGCGAAAGCGACGAGACGTACCGTTATGCCGACCTGCTGGTTACGGACCATATCGAGGCGCTTCGGATCAGCGGGGCGGGCGACGTGGAGGGTGCGTGCGAATGGTTCCGCCGGAAGGGGCTGGCCGCGTGCGTGGTGACGCAGGGACCGCGCCCCGTGTGGTTTTATGCCCAGGGAGGGGCGTTTGGGCCGGTTGAGTTGATGTCGTTGCCCGTTTCGCAAGCCGTGGGGGACGCCTTGCGTCAGGGACTTTCGACGCCGGGGGATACGACCGGTTGTGGGGACAACTTCGCGGGAGGGGTCCTGACCTCGCTGGCCGTGCAATTGGCGGATGGCTGCGCGGGGCGTCTGGACCTGAAGCAGGCGGTGGCGCTCGGAGTGTGCGCGGGGGGGGCGGCGTGTTTCCAGCTGGGGGGCATGGCGCTCGAAAACCATCCGGGAGAGCGCCAGGCGGCGATCATGCGTTTGTATGAACAGTATGGGCAACAAGTGGCGGCTGTGTGTCGCCTGAAAGCGGATCCTCTCGATCCGCAAAACTGATAACGAGCGAAAGGGGCCTGGCTATGTGGGGATCGAACGGGCAAGTTATTCGAAGACTGAGTTTGTGTCTCTGTGCGATTTCACTGGCGGTGTCGGGATGGGGTGCCGAAAGCGTGAATCTCGAATCGCTCTTGAAGGAAATGACGGATCTCGAAGCGTTGACGGCGATGCCGAACCCCGCCTACACCTGTAAGCAGTTCTCCAGTTACGACCGGAAATCCACGGACCCGGCGGTCCTGACGGATGAAAACTGGTTCGCAAATGGGGACTATGCTCAGCACTTGCGCGTGGAAACGCGTGATGGCGCGGAAGAGTGGGTGTTGGCGGATATGGACGGTCCCGGCGCGGTGGTGCGTTTCTGGTCCGCCAATCCCAATGACGCCGGCATCTGCCGCATCTATCTCGATGGGGCGGAAAAACCGGCCATCGAAATGCCGATGACTGATTTGATGGGAGGCGAGACGTTCCCCTTCGTCAAACCGATCGCCCACACGCTCTCGCGCGGATGGAACAGCTACCTGCCGATTCCGTATGCCAAACACTGCAAGATCACCGCGAGCAAAAAGGGCTTTTATTATCAGGTCAACTATCGGACCTATGCGCCGGGAACGACCGTTCAGACCTTCTCGTTGAACGCGGCCGACAGTCTGCGCGACCTCGTGAACCAGACGGCCAAGTCACTGGCCGAACCCCTCACGGCGGCCAGGATGCCGCAGAAAGATCTCAATGAGTTCAAGTACAGCCAGACGGTGGCTCCGGACGGGCGCATTGAACTGGCTTCTCTTACGGGGCCCGCGGCCATCTACAGCCTGACGGTCAAGGTCGGCGAGGCCAAGGACATGGCGAAGGCGCTGCGCGGCTGCCTGTTTGAAATCGTGTTCGACGATCAGAAGCAACCCGCTGTTGTGGCCCCTCTGGGGGATTTCTTCGGAACCGCCCCGGGGATCAATTCCTTCCAGTCTCTGCCCTGCGGGGTTGAGGCGGATGGAACCCTGGTGGCCCATTGGGTCATGCCGTTCGAGAAAAACGCGGTGGTGCGGGTGACCAACCACAGTGGCGCGCCGGTGCGGGTCGAAGGCAAGGTGGTTTCGGCCAAGCGTGCGTGGACGCCCGAGACTCTCTATTTCCATGCGGGCTGGCGCCAGCAGCTGGACATTCCCACGATTCCCCGTCAGGACTGGAACTATGTGACGGTCGAAGGCGGAAAGGGCCGTTTTGTCGGCGACATGCTCCATGTGGCGAACCCCGTCGTGGCCTGGTGGGGGGAAGGCGACGAAAAGATCTATGTGGACGGTGAAAAATTCCCGAGCCATTTCGGAACCGGTACCGAGGATTATTACGGTTATGCCTGGTCGGACTCAACCCCCTTCACCCATGCCTACCACAACCAGCCGCGTTGTGACGGGCCGCAGAACTACGGTCAGATCTGTGTGAGCCGTTACCACATCATGGACAACATCCCCTTCACCAAGTCTTTCAAGTTCGACATGGAAATCTGGCATTGGAAGGATTGTAAGGTTTCGTTGGCCGAGACGTCTTTCTGGTATGCCGATGCGAGCGCGCAGGGCAATCTCAAAGCGCCCGAGGCGAAGGATCTTGTGGTGAAGGATCTTCCGGAAAAGATGAAGGTCAAAGGGGCGATCGAAGGGGAAACCCTGCATCAGGTCGAAGTGGGCGGCGGCAAGGTCGAGACTCAGACGGGCGCGGTGGGCGACTGGAGTTCGTTCGCGCAGTTGTGGTGGCAGAATGGAAAACCGGGACAGGCGCTGACGCTGGGTTTCCCGGTCGAAAAGGCCGGAAAGTATGAAGTCCTGGCCGTCTTCACCAAGGCGAACGACTATGGCATCGCGCAGTTGGAAGTGAATGGGAAGGCGGCGGGGCAGCCGATGGACTTCTACAACGAGACCGTGATGGCCACGCCCCCGCAATCCCTCGGGACGTTTGACCTGAAGGAAGGGGAAAACCTGCTGAAGGTGACCCTGACCGGCAAGAATCCCAAAGCGATTGACAAATACATGGTCGGGCTTGATTATCTGCTCTTGAAGTCCGAAAAATGAAAGGCGAGTCAATGAGTCGGCGCAAGCGAGTGGGAGGCGTGTTGTTCGATTATGGAAACACGCTGTTGCGGTACTGCGATTTCAGCTGGGACGCGTTCGGAGTGCGGGTGGCTGCGGCTGCCCGCGCCCTGGCCGAAGAATTGAAGCGCGAAGGTCTGGCCGGACTCGAGTACGATCCGGACGAGTGGGCGCCCGTGTGGCTCGGGCGACTGAAGCAACTGGAAGAGACCGCCCACCGGACCCGGGTCGAGTACGATATTACAACCGCGATTCATGATCTTCTGGCCGAGCGGTTCCCGGCCGTCAACGGGCGCTGGGACGCCGTGATTGACCGGGCGGTCTATGGAATCATGCGCCAGGAACTGATCGCCAAACCCGGCGCGGCGCCTCTGCTGTGGGCCTTGCGTCAACGGGGATTGAAGGTGGGGCTGCTCTCCAACACGCAGTTCCGTTCCCGGAACCATCTCGAAGACCTGCAACGCGATGGATTGATGGATCTGCTCGATACCTGGGTTTTCTCGGTGGATGTCGGCAAACGCAAGCCGGACCCCGCGATCTTCCGCTTGGCTCTGGAAGAATTGAGAACCGATCCCGAGGAAACGGTCTATGTGGGCGACAACATCGAGTGCGATGTCGAAGGGGCGCGGGCCGTGGGGTTGTGGACCATCCTGGTGCGCACCCGTGACAACGCCGCAGTCCTGAATCCCGGCGCGGATGGCATCATCGAGGAACTCGAAGAAATTCCCGCCCTGATTGACGCATTCGATGCGAAATGCGACGTACTCGAATGAAAGGCCGGCGGGGGTGAGAGAACGGTCTTGTGGTGAACCCATTCCCCAGATTCCCGTCTGGGGAATGTTTTTATGGACCGGTTCTTTGCTGAAAATGTTGTACCCCTTCAGCCGCCTGTTGCATGCGGTTGATTTCTCTCTGGAACCGCGAAAATCGCGAAAGACGCGAAAAAGAGAGTTCCGCAATTTTCGCGTCTTTCGCGGTTCCTCTTACAGAGGTTGGCCAAAGGTTCACAAAATATTAGGGACAATACGGAACTTGCAGGGAGGAAAATACGAATGCGAAAACGGTGGCCGGTTGTTTTATTGGGACTAGTCTGGCTCGTGTGTGGCGGCTGGAAGGGATTCGAGGAACGCGAGGCTGGGCTGTGCGTTTCGATCGAAAAGGTCGCGCCGGTCCGTGACCGAGGCTTGGCGGTTCCCTGCCGTGTCCAGGTTGAAAACCAGGGGACGGAAGCCCTGAGCGGAACACTCCGTCTCTTCGGACTGGTGGATGCTCACGGAGTCGGAAAAACGCAACAGGACTTCCGGCTGGAGCCGGGAACGAAAAGCGCTCTCGACTTCCAAATCGAGTTTGAACCCCAGGCGCTCGCGGCCCTCTATCCAATCCACGCGATGGCCGAGTTTACCGAGCAGGGCCGGAAGCATTCGATCCATGTGGTTCGGATTGTCGAGACGACGTTCGAGAAAATGAAAAAAAACGGAGAGGGGGCGCAGGTTCTGGAACCGCAGACGGTTCCGGAGGAGGGCGCTCTCGCTTTTTGTTCCCTGCCGGGGCGCCAGCGCGGGGGATGGAATTATTACGACGGCCCCGTGCAGTTCAAGCCCGTCGGGTGGAGCGGGTCCGACGAAGTGTCCCGGGCCACGTTGAACTTTACGGAAGTCGTGCGTGGAACCCACAAGTCGGCGATCATGATGCATCCGGCCTGGGAGGGGGGCGGCGGTCCGGTCTTCTGCGATTATCTGGTTCGCCTTCCCGCGGTTCAGGACGGCAAGCCGGGGGCGCGTCTCCTGTTTTCCAATGCCATCC
>DAOPYU010000093.1:0-12665 GCA_035353095.1 Candidatus Sumerlaeota bacterium
CCCCCTGCAGGCGGTAGTCGTATGCCTGCCCCGGGGTCAGGCCAGACAGGGTGTGCTGGTACTGGAAGTTGTTCTGGTATTGAGACACGGTCGCCGATTGGGTGAGGGGGGCGGAGACGGGGCCCCACTCCAGGCGGCTGGGACGGGCGGAATCGAGCTGCCACAGGATGGTCATCGTGCTGGGATCGCCCGGATAGATCAGGTACGGTCCCTTGCGAATCGGCTCGGGCGGGGCGGGTTGTTGCGCAGACACCAGTTCGCCCATCAGGAGCGTCAGGATTGTCAAAAACCGACCGATTGTTTTCACTGGAACGAACACGGTAATCCTCGCCTTTCGCGGATGAGTCTCCCGGACTCATGAAGACATCATAGGGGGGCCGAGGCCGGGCTGTTACTGAATCCTTCCCTAATTCTGTGTCAGGTTTTGGGCGGAGGCTCTTGACACGGAGCGCGGGATTTCCTAATGTCGAGACAGATTCTGTGCGGAAATGAAACGCGTGGCGGATGCCGGATTTCCGGTTCTCACGCGATCGGCCCGAAAGGATGTCCAATGTTCTACGTTGCTTCTCCCTCCCGTTATCAGGTCGTGCCCTACCGCCGCTGCGGACGCAGCGGCGTGCGTCTGCCGGTTCTGTCGCTGGGGTTGTGGCACAATTTCGGCGGCGTGGATGTGTACGAGAACAGCCGCGCCCTTGTGCTGCGCGCCTTCGACAGCGGGATTCTGCATTTCGACCTGGCCAACAACTACGGTCCCCCGCCCGGTTCCGCCGAGGAAACTTTCGGGCGCATCCTGCGTCAGGATCTGGCGGCCTACCGCGACGAACTGATCGTTTCGACCAAGGCTGGCTATCTCATGTGGCCCGGTCCCTTCGGGGAATGGGGGTCGCGCAAGTACCTGCTGGCCTCGCTCGACCAGAGCCTGAAGCGGCTGGGGCTGGACTATGTGGATATTTTCTACTCGCACCGTCCGGACCCCGGCACCCCGCTGGAGGAAACGATGGGGGCGCTGGCTCAGGCCGTGCGCCAGGGCAAGGCGCTCTATGCCGGGATCTCGAATTATCCCACCGACCTGACGGTGCGTGCCTCGACCCTCCTGCGCGAGATGGGCGTGCCCTGCCTGATCCACCAGCCCAAGTACTCGATGCTGGTCCGGTGGGTCGAGGAGGGGTTGCTCGATGTGCTGGAACGGGATGGGATCGGGTGCATCGCCTTTTCCCCGCTGGCGCAGGGGTTGCTCTCCAACCGGTACCTGCGGGAAATTCCCGAGGACTCGCGTGCCGCCAAGCCCCACGGGTTCCTGCAGGTCGAGAGCGTCAACGAGGAGGCCTTGACGCGCGTTCGAGCACTCCACGAGGTGGCGGCCGCGCGGGGACAGAGTCTGGCCCAGATGGCGCTGTCGTGGGTCCTGCGCGACGAGCGGGTGACGTCGGCGCTCATCGGGGTCAGTCGGATCGAGCAGCTCGAGGATAATCTGGCCGCCGTGGGCAATCTGACGTTCTGTGCCGAGGAACTTGAGGCGATCGAGCGGATTCTGAGTTAAGACCGGGCGGTTGAGGCGTTTTCCGGCCGGAAGCGGGTGAAGGAAGGGTTTTTTGTGGGGGAGGGCGGGGTATCGGTTTGGGCGGGGAGCGCGAGTCCCCCTTTTCTTCGGTTTGAAGGAAAGGGGGCATTTTTTTGAAATTCAGGGTTGACAAATCGCGAGTTGCAGGGGTATTGTGAATAAAGTCACAGCGTTATGCAATTCACAAAGGAGTGAATTCGTATGACTTCGGAAAAGGTGATCGGACGACTCAGTCTCTATCGGCGGCTCCTGAAATCCCAGCAGGCGCTGGGCCAGTCCCACATCTATTCGCACGATCTGGCGAGTCTGGCCGGTAACACGGCGGCTCAGGTGCGGCGCGATCTGATGGGGATCGGGTTCAGCGGGAGTCCGGCCCGGGGGTACGATATCGGGAGCCTGATCGAAGCCATCTGCCGGTTTCTCGATCCGCCCGTTCCGCAGCCGATCGTTCTGGTGGGGTTGGGGAATCTGGGGCGGGCTCTGCTGGCCTATTTCCCGCGTCGCCGTCCGCATCTGACCATTGTGGGGGCGTTTGACGTGGACCCGGCCAAGGTGGGGCGGGTGGTGATGGGGTGTCGGTGTTACGCGTGGGAGGACATGGAGCGCATCGTGTCGGAAACGGGTGTGGAGGTGGCGGTGCTGGCGGTTCCGGCGTCCGAGGCGCCGGCGGCGGCGATCCGGCTGGTGCGGGCGGGGGTGCGCGGTCTGTTGAATTTTGCTCCGGCGCCGTTGCCGGTGCCCGAGCATGTGCATGTGGAGAACATAGATTTGACGATGTCGCTCGAGAAGGTGGCTTTTTTCGCCCGGCGGGGCAGCGCGGCGGTTGCAGGGTGACCTGTGGGCCGTCGGGTGTGTGTCGTGACGGGCGTGAACGAATACCAGAGGTATCAGGAAGGATGTCAAGATCATGATGATGATTGCTGCAGCATCTCCTTCGACCCAGGCGATTCTGGCGAAGTATCCCGCGGCGCAGCGCGATGACCTGATCCCGATTCTGCAGGAAGTGCAGGAGACCGAAGGGTTTTTGTCGCGTGAGGCGGTGGTTCAGGTGGCGGGCCACCTGAAATTGCCGGCCAGCAAAGTGTACGGGGTGGCGACGTTTTACAACCAGTTTCGTTTTCAGCCGTTGGGGCGGTACCACGTTCAGGTTTGCCGGGGCACGGCCTGTCACGTCAAGGGTTCCGGCGCGATTCTGGATGCGCTGAAACAGGCGCTGGATGTGGATGTGAATCAGACGACTCGCGACGGGCTTTTCAGCCTCGAGGTGGTGGCCTGTATCGGCGCGTGCGGGTTGGCGCCGGTGATCAACGTCAATGGCGAATTTCACGCTCGTCTGACGCCGGATTCCGTGGAGGAAATCATCGAGTCCTACAAGAGCAAGGCGGAGGTCCAAAATGGCTGAGAATCTGGCGGTGGAAGAATCCTGCCCGAAGTGTCTGGAAACGCCGTGTCTGTGCGCCGATCCGGAGCTGTTGCAGTTGTTGACGGAGGGGCGCGCGACAAAGTCGGGCAAGTGGAGTGAAGAGAATCTGGCGTATCTGCGCCGCGAGCGGGTGCAGGAGCCGGTGATTTATGTGGGGGCGGGCACGTGCGGTCTGGGCGCGGGTGCGGCCAAGACGGTCGCGGCGGCCAAGGCGTGGCTCGAGCGCCGGGGTCAGGGCGGTCAGGTCGTCGAGGTGGGCTGTATCGGTCTCTGCTCGGCGGAGCCGCTCATGGATGTGCAGTTGCCGGGTCGGACGCGTCTGGCTTTTCAGGCCGTGACGTCGGACAAGGTCGAGGGAATTCTGGAGTCGGTGTTTACGCAGCAGGCGGCTGAGGGTGAGCATGTGCTGGCGCAGTTTCCGCAGGAGGGCCTCGAGGCCTGGCCGGGGGTGCCGGCGCTCAACGAGCATCCGTTCTTTGCGCCGCAGATGCGCTGGGTACTGGCCAATTGCGGCCTGATGGACCCGACGAGCCTCGATGAGTATATCGCCCGGGGGGGGTATCGGGCGCTGGCGATGACGTTGCAGGGCAAGACACCCACCGAGGTGTGCGATACCGTGGACAAGAGCGGGTTGCGGGGCCGCGGTGGCGGTGGGTTCCCGACGGGCAAGAAGTGGAAATTCGCCCTGGCGATGCCGTCGGACAAGAAGTATCTGATCTGTAACGCCGACGAAGGCGACCCGGGCGCGTTCATGGACCGCGCGGTGATCGAAGGCGATCCGCACCGGTTGCTCGAGGGGATGGCGATCGCCGCGTACGGCATGGGCGCAACGAAGGCGTATGTGTATATTCGCGCGGAGTATCCGCTGGCGATAGATCGTCTGTATCTGGCCATTGCCAAGGCCAAGGCGGCGGGGTTGCTGGGCAAGAATATCCTCAACACGGGTTTCGATCTGGAAATCAAGGTGAAGAAGGGCGCCGGCGCCTTTGTGTGCGGCGAAGAGACGGCGTTGATTCACAGCGTCGAGGGGCGCCGGGGGATGCCGCGGCCCCGTCCGCCGTTCCCGGCCGTGTCGGGCGCGTTCGGCAAGCCGACCATCATCAACAATGTCGAGACGCTGGCCAATGTGCCGAAGATTCTCGAAAAGGGCGCCGAGTGGTTCAGCGCCGTGGGAACGCAGACGAGCAAGGGGACGAAGGTCTTTGCGCTTTCCGGCAAGGTGCAGCGCACGGGTCTGGTGGAAGTGGCGATGGGCACGCGGATGCGCGACATCATCTTTGCGATTGGGGGCGGCGTGGCGCCCGGGCGGACCTACAAGGCGGCGCAGATCGGCGGGCCGTCGGGTGGGTGTATTCCTGAAAAACAGTTGGATATCGAGATTGATTACGAGTCGCTCAAGACCGTGGGCGCCATGATGGGTTCGGGCGGTCTGGTGGTGATGGACGACAAGAACTGCATGGTGGACGTGGCGAAGTTCTTCATGGACTTCATCCAGCGCGAGAGCTGCGGCAAGTGCATTCCGTGCCGTGAGGGAACGCGCCGCATGCTCGAGATTCTGCGTCGCATCACGCGCCGCCGCCGCAGCGAGAAGGGGTATGACGCGCTCGAGCGGTTCATGGGGGTCATCCAGTTGGAGCAGTTGGCCAAGGTGATCCAGGACACGAGTCTGTGCGGTCTGGGCCAGACGGCGCCCAACCCGGTGCTCAGCACACTGCGCTGGTTCCGGGACGAGTACGAGGAACACGTGTACGACCGTCACTGCCGCGCGGGCGCCTGTCGCGAGTTGCTGCTCTATCGGATCGACGCGGAGAAGTGCATCGGCTGTACGGCGTGCGTGCGCAAGTGCCCCGCCGACGCGATTGTGGGTTCGCGCCGTGCGCCCCACTTCATCGTGGCGGAGAAGTGCATCGGCTGTGGCGCCTGTTCCGAGGCCTGCCGGTTCGAGGCGGTGATCGCCGAGTGACGAATGACGCCGCCTCCGGGCGGCCCTACGAATAAGGAGAGGGATTCTCATGGTTACCATCGAAGTCAACGGTAGAACCATTCAGGCCAAGCCGGGCGAGATGTTGCTGGCCGCCTTGCGGCGCGCGAGCATCCATGTGCCGACACTCTGTAATATTGACGGCCTGTTTCCCAGCGGCGCCTGCCGCATGTGTGTGGTCGAGGTCGAGGGGCAGCGCAACCTGGTGCCCAGCTGTGCCTTTCCGGTCAGTGATGGGATGAAGGTGCGTACGCATACGCCGCGGACGGTTCGCGCGCGGCGTACGATTATCGAACTGTTGCTGGCCAATCACCCGGACGACTGTCTCTATTGCGTGCGCAGTGGCGATTGTCAGTTGCAGACGCTGGCGAACGACCTGGGGGTGCGCCAGCGGCGCTTCAAGGGAGAACGTTCGATGCACCACCTGGACATGTCCGGTCCGTCCATCGTGCGCGATCAGGACAAGTGCATCCTCTGTGGCAAATGCGTGCGCATCTGCGATGAAGTGCAGGGGGTGGCGGCGATTGATTTCGTCGGACGCGGTAGCAAGACGGAAGTAGCCACGACGTTCAATCAGGGTCTGAACCTGTCGAGTTGTGTGAACTGCGGCCAGTGCATCAAGGTCTGTCCGACGGGCGCGTTGCGCGAGCAGAGCGACATCAAGCACGTCATGACGGCGTTGAACAACCCGGATCTGCATGTCGTGGTGCAGCATGCGCCGGCGGTCTCGGTGACCCTCGGCGAGCTTTTCGGATTCAAGCCGGGCACCGATTGCCTGGGTCTGCTCAACTCGGCTCTGCGTCGGTTGGGTTTCAATAAAGTGTTCGACACCTCGTTCAGCGCCGACCTGACCATCATGGAGGAAGCGTCGGAACTGGTGCAGCGGCTCACGACGGGTGGGATCGTGCCGATGTTCACGAGCTGCTCGCCGGCGTGGATCAAGTTCATGGAGCAGTTCTATCCCGACATGCTCGGGCACCTTTCGACCTGCAAGAGCCCGCAGCAGATGCTCGGCGCGGTCATCAAGAGTTATTATGCCGAGCGCGAGGGGATTGATCCCTCGAAGATCTTCTCGGTGTCGGTCATGCCCTGTACGGCGAAGAAGTTCGAGTCGGATCGTTCCGAAATGGGTCATGGGCATGGGCAGGATGTGGACGCGGTGCTCACCGTGCGCGAGCTGGCGCGGATTATCACCATGCGGGGGATTGATTTCCAGAGCCTCGAACCGGAACCGGCGGACAATCCGTTTGGTCAGCGCAGCACGGCGGGCAAACTCTTTGGCGCCACGGGCGGCGTGATGGAAGCGGCGATCCGCACGGCATATTTCCTGGTGACCGGACAGGAACTCAAGGATCTCAAGGTTCAGGAAGTGCGCGGGCTCGAAGGGGTCAAGGAGGCGCATATCCAGGTGGGCGACCTGACCCTGGGGGTGGCCGTGGTCAGCGGGTTGCAGAACGCGCACAAAATCGTGCAGCAGGTGCGCGACGGGCGCAAGGACCTCCACTTCATCGAGGTGATGAGCTGTCCGGGTGGGTGTATCGCCGGGGGCGGCACGCCGCTGGGGATTGACCCCGCCGATGCGCGCGCGCGCATGAAGGCGTTGTACGACATTGACCAGAAGGAAATCGTTCGGACGTCGCACTCGAATGAATCGGTCAAGCGGCTCTATGACGAGTATCTGGGCAAGCCGCTTGGCGAAAAGAGCCATCACCTGCTGCATACGTCCTATACCTCGCGCGAGGTGGTGAGCTGAGGGCGCGGTCATCCGTCGTCCCAGCGCGACTCTCAGGAAATGGAGAACGCAAACATGGAAAGCGTCACGAAAACAGGCACGATTCTCGTCGTTGACGACGATCCGGATTTTCGCCTGGAAATGAAATATTACCTCGAACGCGACGGTTTCACCGTGGTCGAGGCCGCGAGCCAGCGGGAGGCGAGCGAGCGGATTCGCGACTTGAAACCCGATCTGGCCGTTATCAATCTGGTGATGGAACAACTGGACTCGGGGTTTGTGCTGTCGTATCATATCAAGAAGGCCTACCCGACGGTGCCGGTGATTCTGGTCACCGCTTCGGCGGGGGACACGCATCTGGATTTCGACACGGCCACCGAGTCGGAACGCTCGTGGATCAAGGCCGATGTGCTGCTTCAGAAGCCCCTGCGCTACGAGCAGATCAAGCGCGAGATTATGCGCCTGCTCTAAGCGGCGGAAAAGAAAAGTGAATCAGGGGATTTTCGTTCGGGGATCTGTTTCCCGAACGGGAATCCCCGTCTTTTCAGGTTCCGCCAGAGGGGCTCGACGGGTTGAAAGAGAGGGAAATAAAACGGTATGGACCGGGATGAACGGATTTCCTGGCTTCGCGAGACCGATGCCGAACGACTCGAGGCGCTCTGGCTGGAGGCCGACCGGGTGCGGCGCGAACAGGTGGGGGAGGCGGTTCATCTGCGGGGATTGATCGAGTTCTCGAACTATTGTCGGCGCTCGTGCGCCTATTGTGGATTGCGGGTACAGAATCGGCAGGTCGAGCGGTACCGGATGCTCCCCGATGAAATCGTCGAGTGCGCTCATCAGGCTCGGCGCTTCGGGTACGGTACGGTGGTCTTGCAGTCGGGTGAGGACTTGGAGGTTGCGTCGGGTTGGATGGCGGCCCTGATTCGCCGGATCAAAGAAGAAACCGGCCTGGCCGTGACCTTGAGTCTGGGGGAACGCCGGGTTGAAGAATTTGAAAGGTGGCGGTTGGCGGGAGCCGATCGCTACCTTTTGCGTTTTGAGACGTCCAATCCCTGCCTGTTCGAGCAGATTCACCCCCAGGTGGGGTCGGAGAAGTCCGACCGTCTGGCGTTGCTGCGCGCCCTGCGGCAGTTGGGCTATGAAGTGGGCAGTGGGGTGATGGTGGGAATTCCCGGCCAGACGTACGAGGATCTGGCGAACGATCTGGAACTGTTCCGCGATCTGGATCTGGACATGATCGGCATCGGGCCGTTCATTCCGCACCCGGCCACCCCGCTGGCGCTCAAACCGGGCGAGCCGGCCCCCGCCGACCAGACGCCCAACGACGAACTGATGACCTACAAGATGGTGGCGCTGACGCGCCTGATGTGCCCGCGCAGCAACATTCCCAGCACGACGGCGCTGGCCACGCTCAACAAGGCGCAGGGGCGCGAACTGGGTCTGATGCGGGGCGCCAACATCGTCATGCCCAACCTGACGCCCCCGAAATACCGGGTTCTGTACGAAATCTACCCGGACAAGGCCTGTGTGAACGAAACCGCCGATCAGTGCCAGCATTGTCTGCGCCAGCGCATCGAGGTGATTGGGCGTCACGTGGGCGTCGGATCGGGGATTTCGCCCAACTGGGAAGCCCGCTTCGGGAAAAAAGCGGTTGAATTCGCAGACTCACGGGGCGATATTGAATAATTGGCCCGGGCGGCTGATGGGCGTCCACGGGTCAAAAACACGCGAGCCGGGTTGTCGGCTCCATCTCGGGGAGGGTGTCTCCCCTGACAGGAAGTGATGAAAATGGGTTCCCTGGTGGAAATGCAATGTGGTGCAAATGCGGTGGATTTTATTGACGAGGCGTTGTTGACGCAGTTGGCGGCGTTGCCCGCTCCCGATGCGGGGCGGGTACGTGAGATCATTGCCAAGAGTCTCGATAAGCAGGCGCTGACGGTCGAGGAGACCGCTCTGCTGGCCGCGGCGGACGATCCCGCCCTGGTCGAGGAGATTTTCGAGGCGGCCCGCACACTCAAGCGGAATGTCTATGGCAACCGGATCGTCCTTTTTGCCCCGCTTTATATTGGAAACGATTGTGTAAACGACTGCGTGTACTGTGCCTTCAAGCGCTCGAATCGCGAGCAGGTGCGCCGGACGTTGTCCATGGAGGAAATCCGCAAGCAGGTCGAGGCGCTCGAGAACGTCGGCCACAAACGGCTGATTATCGTCTTCGGTGAGCACCCGCATTACGATGCCGAATACATTGCCGAATGTGTGCGGGAAATCTACACCGTGCGGACGGAACATGGCGAAATCCGCCGGGTGAATGTCAACGCTGCGCCCTTCGACGTGGAAGGATTTCGGACCATCAAGGCCGCCCACATCGGGACCTACCAGATTTTCATGGAAACGTATCACCACGAGACCTATGCCAAGATGCACGGCCGCGGAACGCGCAAGAGCGACTACCTGTGGCGGCTCGATGCCTTGAGTCGCGCGATGGAAGCCGGAATTGACGACGTGGGGATCGGCGCGCTCTTTGGGCTGGCCCCGTGGAAGTTCGACCTGCTCGGGTTGGTGAGCCATGCGTTGTTCCTGCAGAAGACCTACGGGGTGGGGCCGCACACAATCAGTTTCCCGCGTCTGCAGCCCGCCGCCGGGGTGGACATCACGAAGGAAACCCACTTGGTGGACGATGCCTCGTTCAAGCGTCTGATCGCTATTCTGCGACTGGCGGTGCCGTACACGGGTCTGATCTGTACCGCGCGCGAGTCGGCGGAGGTGCGTCGGGCCGTCATGGATTTCGGCGTTTCGCAGATTGATGCCGGGACTCGTCTGGAACTCGGGGGTTATACCGAATCGGGCGATTCGCAGGTCATGGAGCGCGAGCAGTTCCGTGTGGGCGACATCCGGCCGCTCGATGTGGTGATCCGGGAATTGCTTCAGGACGGCTACGTGCCGAGCTTCTGTACGTCGTGTTACCGGCTCGGGCGCACGGGCGAGCATTTCATGGAGTTTTCGATCCCCGGGTTCATCAAGCGGTTCTGCACGCCGAACGCGTTGACGACGCTTCAGGAGTACCTGGTGGACTACGCGTCGCCCGAGACCCGGGCCGAAGGGGCCCGGATGATCGCCGCCGAACTGGAGAAACTGCCGGTCGGCCCGGCCCGCGACCGGTTGGCGGAGAACCTGCGCCTGATCCGCGAGGAAGGGCGTCACGACTTGTACGAATAAAATATGCCCGGGTGTTTTACCCGGAATCGAGTTTCTTTGGGGGGAGCGGGGTAACCCGACTCCCCCCATTGGGTTTGGAGAGGGGGCTTTTCGAGGTAAGCCTTTCACCATCCATCGCTTCCCGGAGAAGGGGGGATGCCGGGGAATCCCCCGTCCTGCAAAAAAGGGAAGGACCCGGAGGTGGCACGGACGGGACGTCCGTGAAGGGCCGATGTTCTCGTCGGCAGGGCGGGAATCTCGAGGCTTTTGTTCCGGAACCCCTTCATGGGCGAGACGCCCATGCCACCTCAAAACCGCCTTCCATTCTGTGCGAAGGTTCGAACATGGGGGGCTGTTGGATAAGCAATGAGGAATTCCCGGGGACGAACCGCGTCCCCATTTTTTCCCATTAAAGGGCTTGACTTCCCCCAGGGATTCGCTTATGGTACCTCTCACCTGACTGTTACGGGAGACAGCCGGGGACGTAGTTGATACGGTTGTTTTTCAGGCATCCCGGTATGTGTGCCGAAATGGCGGAATTGGTAGACGCGCATGGTTCAGGACCATGTGGGTTCACGCCCGTGGAGGTTCGAGTCCTCTTTTCGGCACCATTTTTTTATTCTCAAGGCGATGCGGAAAGTAGCCCCTCAAATGGTGTCCGGCACAACGCACAATCCTGTGAATAAAACCGTGGACGGTTCTCCCCGAACCGTTCTGTCGCGCGTGGAGGCGCTTGGCGCCGCAGCTTCGAGCTGCGGCCGCATGCTCCTGAGTTTCGCTTCACCCTTGCGTTAATTCCCACTCTTACAGCAGAATAGATTGTGTGACCCGATCCGGGGTCTGGCTCTGCCCGGTGCAGAATCCGTCTATTTCCAGATTGTTCATCTGGAAACGGAAGAAAGGCCGATTCCCCCGGAAACGAGGACAGAAAGCGAAGGAATTCCCATGAGCGACCGCGTCATCGTATTCGATACCACTCTGCGCGACGGCGAACAATCGCCCGGATGCAGCATGAACATTTTTGAAAAACTCAAGGTGGCCCGCCAGCTGGTGCGCCTCGGGGTGGATGTGATCGAGGCGGGTTTCCCGATCTCGTCGCCGGGCGATTTCGAGGCGGTCCACGCCATCGCCAGTGAGATTCAGGGCGCCGTGATTGGCGGCCTGGCCCGGACTCTGGAAAAGGACATCGTGCGGTGCGGTGAGGCGATCCGGCCCGCCAAGCGGGGGCGCATCCACACGTTCATCGCCACCAGTGACATCCACGTCGAGAAGAAGCTGCGGATGTCGAAGGAACAGGTCATCCAGATCGCCGCCGAGGCGGTTAAACTGGCGCGGACTTTCACGCCCGACGTCGAGTTTTCGCCCGAGGACGCCGGCCGGACCGACTGGGGGTACATGCGCGAGGTGCTCGAGGCGGTCATCGAGGCGGGCGCTACGACGTTGAACATTCCCGACACGGTCGGTTACTGCACGTCGGAGCAGTTCGGCAACTGCATCGCCTACCTGAAGCAGAACGTGCGGGGGATCGAAAACTGTATTATCTCGATCCACTGTCACAACGACCTGGGCATGGCGACGGCCAACTCGCTGGCGGCGCTGAAGAACGGCGCGCGGCAGATCGAGTGTACCATCAACGGTCTGGGTGAGCGGGCCGGCAACGCCTCGCTCGAGGAAGTCATCATGAACCTGGTCGTGCGCAAGGACTACTACGGTCTGGACACCGGGATCAACACCGAGGAGATTTTCCGCACCTCGCGTCTGGTCAGCCAGATCACGGGCATGAAAGTCCAGCGCAACAAGGCCATCGTGGGCGGCAATGCCTTCGCACACGAAGCGGGCATCCACCAGGACGGGATTCTGAAAGAACGCTCGACCTATGAAATCATGACCGCCAAGACCGTCGGGTGGGCGGGCGACAACATCGTCATGGGGAAACACAGCGGGCGCAACGCGTTCCGGTCCAAACTCGAAGAACTGGGCTTCACCGACCTGACCACCGACGAGATCAACAAGCTTTTCGAGAGTTTCAAGGTGATTTGCGACAAGAAGAAGGAGATCTTCGACGACGACCTGTTTGCCATGGTCCAGGAAGAAATCTCGCGCATCCCGGCCGTTTACGAACTCGATTACTGTCACATCACGTCGGGGACCAGTACCATCCCCACGGCGACCGTCAAGGTTCGCAAGGATCGGGATGTCGTCCTTCAAGCCTCCCACGGCGACGGGCCGGTGGATGCCATCTTCAACGCCATTCTGGCGGCGGTCGGGCTTCAGGCGACCCTGAACGAATACCAGATCGAGGCGGTGACGGGCGGAGGCGACGCGCAGGGACGGGTCAATGTGCGCCTCACGATCGAGGGGGCTTCCTTCAAGGGCGCCGCGACCAACACGGACATCACCCTGGCAAGCGCCAAGGCGTTTCTGAACGCCATCAACCGTCGCGAGATGGCCCGGGCCAACATGGGCAATGGGGACAAACCCGTCGGCAACGAGCCGTGAGTCATCCCCGCACGGGTGAGGGAAATGGGGAGACTGCGAGCATCCCGTCGTTTGCTCTCGAACCATCCCCGCACGGGCAGGGGGAAATAAAGCGGGACATGGACAGAAGTGAAAAGCCGCGGTTGAAATCCTCAACCGCGGCTTTCCTCATTCTACGCCTCCCGGATTTTTTTACCCTTTACCCATTATCTTCAGCCTCTTTCTCATTATCAATTATCAATTATCCATTGTCCATTCTTCTCACCGCTTCGTCTGGGGGCGCACGTCGAAGGCG
>DAOPYU010000094.1:0-12661 GCA_035353095.1 Candidatus Sumerlaeota bacterium
CAAAACAATTTCGGGGGAGAGGCCTCACAAGGGCCTCTCCCCCGAGTTGTTTTTTTTGTGAAGAGGTAAACAACAGGGTGAGAATGGTGTGAAGGAGGTAGATTGGGGAATATCGAGGTTTATTTCCGATGGCTTGCATGTTATAACAAAACGTTCGTTTCTTCCCAAGTGGGGAGATGAATTCCTTTTGAGAAAACGCTGAGATTTTTTGAATGACTGTCTGCCCTTTTCCCGCTTCTCCGCCCGTGCGCTGGATTGATTCCCATTGTCACCTGACCGACCCGCGGTTCGACGAAGACCGCGATGCGGTCCTCGAGCGGGCCCGTCAGGCCGGGGTCGTGCGGACCGTGGTGGTGGCCGACAGCCTGGTCTCGAGCCGCGAGGCTCTCGATCTGGCCCGTTCACACGAGGGGTTGTACGCCACGGCGGGTCTGCACCCGCACCATGCGGGCGAGTGGACGGATGCGCACGCGCGGGAGTTGCGCGACCTGTTGCGGGAGGGGGCGGTTTCTTCCGACCGGTCCGGTTTTGTCGCGGTGGGAGAGGCCGGTTTGGACTTTTATTACGATTTTGCTCCTCGCGAAGCTCAGGTACGCGCTCTGCAGGGGCAGATCGAGGTGGCGCGGGAGGTGGGACTGCCGCTGGTTCTGCATTGCCGGGACGCCCATGACTTGTTTCTCGACCTGTTGCGGGAACAGGAGGTGGGGGCTGTCGGGGGGGTGGTCCATTGTTTCAGCGGGACGCCCGAACAGGCCCGCCGGATCGTGGATCTGGGACTCTCGCTGGGCGTGGGGGGGACGTTGACGTTCAAGACGAACGACCAGGGACGTGAGGCCGCGCGGGCGGTGCCGCTGGACGCTCTGGTACTTGAGACCGATGCCCCCTATCTGGCGCCTGTCCCCAAACGGGGCGCGCGCAATGAACCGGCGTGGGTTCCCTATGCGGCGGCGCGGTTGGCCGCGGAACTCGGAATTTCTGAGGAAATCTTGTCGCAGGCGCTCTGGGCGAACACGATTCGGTTGTTTCGGCTGCCGGAGGCCGTTCGTGCCGGGTGTCGAATTAACGACGGGGCATGATGGTTTTTCGTTGTCAGGCGTCGGCGGGACGGTTATGCTGAAACATCGGGAAACCGGATGAAGGGATGAGGGAGCGGGGAGATCGTATATTCCGGGATGTGGCTATATTTTATCTGATCGGGTGTGAGGGAGGCGAAAACGCAGAATGCCGATTGATGCGACGTTGTTGGAGATTCTGGCATGTCCGCTCTGCAAGACGCGGGTGGTGGAAGTGGGCGAGACGCTCTGCTGTGGCAATGGGGAGTGCCGCCATCGGTATCCGGTTCGGGAGGGGATTCCGGTCATGCTGGTGGACGAGTCGGATGTTCTTCCGGAAGACGAATGGGGCCGGACGGTTCAGCCGCTTCTTGCAAAATAAGAATCGGGGCCTGTTCACGTTTTCCCCGAAGAGGCTTTTGGCGTTGACACGATGGGCGGGTTCCGTTATGGGTATGGATTCAAGATTTCGTTCCCGTCCGGCGCTTGAGGATTGGGGAAGGAACAGGGTTTCTGACAGCCATATTCAATTAAGAGGATAGAATCCGATATGTCCTGGTTCGCGCGACAGAAATATTCGACCATCAAGGCGCCCATCCCGCAGGACCGGGTGCCGGTGGGGCTTTGCACAAAATGCCCCAAGTGCGGTGTTATCATGCTGACGCGCGATCTTGAGCGCAATCTGCAAGTCTGTCTAAAGTGCGATTATCACCTGAAAATGACGGCGATGGACCGGATTGCGTGTACGGTGGACGAGGGGACTTTCGTTGAAACGCACGGAAACCTCAAGACCGCCGACCCCTTGGATTTCCATGACATCCGTTCCTATCCCGAGCAGATTGCCCGGTACCAGCAGCGCACCGGCCTGACCGAAGCGATTGTGACGGGGTACGGCAAGATCTATGGGATCGAAGTTTCCCTGGGGTTCATGGATGCCCAGTTTATCGCGGCCAGCATGGGGTCGGTGGTGGGCGAAAAGGTCTCGCGGGTCTTTGAGCACAGCCTCGAGACGCGTAAACCGGCTGTCATTTTCTGCGCTGCCGGCGGCGCGCGCATGCAGGAAGGGATTCTCTCCCTCATGCAGATGGCCAAGACGAGTGGTATGGTGGCCAAAATGCGCGAGGCACGGATTCCCTATGTGCCGGTCCTGACCGATCCGACGGGCGCCGGGGTGGCGGCTTCTTTTTCCTCGCTGGGCGACCTGATCATCGCCGAACCGGGGGCGATGGTTTATTTTGCCGGTCCACGGGTGATCGAGCAGACCATCCGGCAGGTTCTACCGCGTGGGTTCCAGCGCGCGGAGTTTGTTCAGGAGCATGGGTTTATTGATCTTATTGTGCATCGCGGCCAGATGAAGGCGACGTTGGCCAGTGCCTTGGCGATCTTGACGCACCAGAAGCACGATCCGATTGGAGAAGAAGAGGCGTAACGACGCGGCGCCCGTTGGGCGCGGGTTTTGAGGCTCTGGGCGGTTTCGAGGCGTTTCCCGGAACCGGGGAGGGCGGAGGGGATGGGGACGACCATAAAGAAAACCACCGCAAAAAAGACCGTTACCCCCAAAACGGGGACCTCGAAAGCCTCGGCCCCCAAGACGGCGGTTGTGAAATCCGTTGCCCCCAAAACGGCCGGGAAAACGGCCCTGAAAGCGGGGGGGGAACCCGTTGAGGTGAAGAAGACGGCGCGCACAAAACCCTCCGTTGCCCAGACGGTGAAAAAGACCCCGGCCTCGGCCCGGACGTCCAGTCCGAAAACTTCCCCGGAAAAATCGGAAGAGACCCCGCTGAAGAAACCGACCGCAAAGAAGGTCGCGCTCGCGAAACCTGCGGCGAAGAAAGTTGTTGCCCGGAAAACGGCCGTCAAAGAAGCCGGAGCAAAGAAAGCGTCCGTTAAGAAAGCCCAGGTCAAGAAGACGGGAACCGTTACAAAGGCGGTCAAAAAGACGGCTGCCCGGAAAACGGTCGCGTTGAAAGCCGTTTCCACTGAGACCGCGTCGGTGAAGCCCGCCGTGAAAAAAACGGCCGCGAAGAAGAGTGCGGTTCGGAAATCTGTTTCCACTTCACAGAAAGCCCTCGAAACGCCGCAAGAACCGCTTCCGGTTCCTTCCGAATCCCGACCGAAGAAGAGTGCGGTTTCCAAAGCGGCGCCGACAAAAACAACGGCGCGGAACTCCGCGAAAACGGGCAAGGTGCTGGACGTTGAGAAGCCTCCCGTTTCGGGGGCGAATCCCCAGATGGATATTGAATCGAAGAAATTCGATGTGGGCTGCGAGTGCGAGATGCCTTATCCGACGCCCCCGCCGGGATATGGGCTACCGGATTTCTACGACGAGACTTATGTCCGGCTTCTGGTTCGCGATCCCGAGTGGGTGTTTGTTTATTGGGAAATTGACACCCAAACCCGTGAACGCTTCTGGATTCCCCGGGGGGCGCATCAGGGACGGCTTGTGTTGCGCTGGTACGATGTGACCGACGTGCCCGAATTCAATGGCCAGAATGCCCAGCGGGTCATCGAGACGGCGATCAACGACCAGACCTCCTCGTGGTACCAGCACCTGCCCGATCCGGGCCGATACTGGTGCGCCGAGTTGGGGGTGTTGAGTTCGGAGGGGGAGTTCCTGTGCATTTGCCGTTCGAACGTGGTTCAGACGCCCCGGGTGACCCTGGCTTCGCCGCGTGATTACGAACGGTGGATGCGGGTGGGATGGCTGCTCGAGGAGCGGGAGATTTTTGAAGCCCCTGCCGGGCAGGCTCCGTCCGAGGCTCAGGAAGCGGAGGGTTCGCGTCGGGCGCGGACCGACAAGTCGCGTCCGGCCTGGCAGCCCGGCGCGCCCGGCGAGCCGGAGTCGGGTACGGAAGAAGCCGTGGCGCGTCTGGAGGGTCAACCCCTGGGAGGCCGTTCCTCCGAGGGCTTTCTGTCCTCGTTCGGTTTCGTCTCGTCGAGTCAGGTCATGCGTCCCGACCTGGCCGAGCAATTGGAAACCCTGAAGAAAACCCGAAAAAAATAGAGTCTGTGACCCCTGCGTCCCAGCACCGGAAGCGCGTGATGCTTGACGAAACACTTCTCCACGACAGATTGCGGCGGGTTCGGCTGTTGGTCATGGACGTGGATGGAGTTCTGACCGACGGGGGCGTCTATCTGGGGGGCGAGGTGCCCCTCAAGCGCTTCAGCGTGCGGGATCGGGCGGGGATCAAGTACCTGTTGCGCGCGGGCATCGGGGTGGCGTTTGTTTCCGGACATGAATCGTTGGCCGTGGTCCAGTTAGCCGCCGATCTGGGGGTGGAGGAGGTCCATCAGCGCGCGTTACGGAAATGGCCGGTGGTTGAGGCAATGTTGGAACGGTTGGGGATTTCTCTGGATGAAATGGCGTATATGGGGGATGATCTGATAGACTTGCCGGTCCTCCTGCGGGCGGGTCTGGCGCTGACGGTTCCCGAGGCGCAACCCGAAGTACTCGAACGGGTGCAGGGGGTGACCCGAAACGGGGGCGGGCACGGGGCGGTGCGCGAGGTGGCCGAGGCGTTGCTGCGGGCCCAGGGGCGGTGGACCGAACTGCTGGCTCGTTACCTGCAGGTTGAGATTCCAGAAAGTGAGTCACCGGGCAGTTGAGTGCGTTTCGAAAACGGTTCAGACAGCGGACCCGCGGGATCCGCCACAAATTAGTTTATTACTTGACAATCGCGGTTCGGGTTGTGATGGTATGTTTGCCTTTGTCCGTTGCGCGGCGGATCGGGGCGTTTTTGGGTTCGATGGCCTATTACCTGTCGCGGCTCGACCGGCAGCGGATTCTCGAGAACCTGCAACTGGCCTACGGAACCGAACTGCCGGACGCCGAGCGGGTGAAGATTGCCCGGGGGGTGTTCCGGACGGCGGCGTTGGGTGTAGTCGAAGCGGCTTACGTGTCGTCGGGGCGCGTGGACGAGGTCCTGCGGGGCATGCGGGTCGAGGGCATGGAGGCGGTGCGCGAGGTGATTGCCCAGGGACGCGGCATCGTCATGGTCACGGCGCATTTCGGCAACTGGGAACTGGGGGTGGTTCCCTTTGTTCGCAGTCTTCCCTGTGAGGTCGGGGTGGTGGCGCGGGAATTGAGCAATCCCCATCTCGAACGGCTCCTTCTGCAACAGCGCGAGCGGTGTGGTGAGAAGGTTTTTTTGCGCGGTAAGACCGGGCGCGACTATGTCCGGTTCCTGCGGGCGGGTCACATGCTCGGGGTGGTGGGGGATATGGACACGACGCGGGGCGAGGGGATTTTTGCCCGTTTCTTTGGCCGTCCCGCCTGGACGCAGACCGGGATTGCCCGGCTGGCCCGCATGGGGCGCGCCCGGGTTTTCACCGCCTTTGCGAGGTTTGACCCCGAGGATTCGAATCGTTCCGTCCTGGAGATCAAGCCCCTGCCGGAACCGCAGGCCAAGGACGAGACGGAGTGGATTGCCGAAATCACGCAGGCCTTTACGGACCGGATTGAAGACATTGTGCGCCGCTATCCGGACCAGTGGATGTGGATGCACCGGCGCTGGCGGCATCGGCTCGAGGATGGCCCCCCCCGGATTCGGGTGGACGCCTGAGCCCGGAAAACCGGAGGGGTGGGCCGAGGGAGAAGAGAGGAAAACAATGCGTAATCTGAGCAATATGGGGTTCTGGAAATGGGGGGGGATCTGGTTGCTGGCCGGGGCCCTGACGCTTTCCCTGGGGGGCTGCCGGACCCAGGACGGACCGGTCGTTCAAGAAAAAAAAGATAATCGGGAACAAACGGGTGCGTTTGAAATCCAAGGATTGGAGGTTCGGACGTTTTCGGGGCTGGACGCCACCCGGGTCATTGACGCCACATCGGCGACGATGGATCTGAAGAAGAATATGGCGTTTCTGAACCAGATCGTGGGGACGCAGTACACGTCCGGCACTCCGACCCAGACCTTTAGTGGCCGTTCCGGGCTTTATTTCACCGAGACCCCGGCAAAGAATCAGAGGGTACCGGAATACGTGCCCGGGGTACGGCCCCGGCGCGGGGATTTCTACCTCCAGGGGGGGGTGAACGTCAATAACAGTGGGCAAACCGTCGAGGCGCCCAGTCTCTTTTATCTCCATGTCCCCACGACCGCTACCCTGACCGGCAAGGCCGCAGACGCGACGACCGTCTCGATCAGGAGCGGGGGGGGAAATGTCCGGTTGGGTATCCCTCCCGGCAAGGAGGGGGGCGGACGCGCGGTGATTGAGGCCAAAAGTCTCAAGACCGACTACCGGCATCAAAAAATCAACTTCGACGGTCCGGTCAGCGTAAAAATGGAAAATTCGACAACAAGCACTCAAAATGTCGCGCCGGTTTCGACAACAAGCACTCAAAGTGTGGCGCCGGTGGCGGAACCCGTTTCCACCAGGACGCAGAGTGTGGCGCCGTCTGTCTCCGAGAAAAAGGGGACGACTCTGGTGTCCCCGAAACCCGCCACCAAGGCCAACAGTGTCGTGACGGGCAAGAAATCCGCATCGAAGGCCAAACCCAAAGTTAAAAAATAACGCCGCCCGGCTGAGCGGGCAGATACCGGGACCCCGTTGAGGGGAGAAAGTGAGAAAGACGGATGAAACGATTCGTGGAGTTTTGTGGAAGTGTGCTGATCGCCGGAAGCCTGTTTACGACCGGTCTGACGCCCGTAGCGGGGGGGGCGGAGGAAAAAACGGAGCCGAAAGCGGATAAAGAAGAAGCGGGAGGGGGGATGGGGTCTTTCGACCTGGAGAAAAAGCTGCCCGGCCTGAAGGACTTGAAGGCGGATGGGGAAATGATCGTCGAGACGGACGAAAAGGGCGAAGTCTCTGAACTGCGGATGTCCGATAATGTGGTTCTGGTGTCGCGGGATCTGGATCTGGAATGCGATTTGCTGGTTTTTGCCGCGGACAAGCAATGTCTGATTGCCAAAGCGACGGTTTCGGGACACCGGGTGAAAGTCCGTAAGGTAGATGTCAAGGCCCGGTGTCTGGAATTGCGTTATTATCAGGACGACGGAAAGATGGTTCTGACGGGCAACCCCGAGGTGGAGCAAAAGGGGGGAATGCTCATGAAGGGTGAAGAGATCACCATCGTCCAGGGGGCCAATGGAAAGACGAAAGTCTCGACACGAGGACCCCGGATCACTTCGCCCACGTCGGGAGACAAAGGGAACCCCCTGGAGAACTTGGGGGGCGGGACAGCGGGCAAAGACGAGAAGAAACCGGCGGCCAGTGGGGCGAAACCGGCTGACGCGAAGGCGGCCAAGGCGGACCCGAAAGCCGACAAGGCGGACGCCCCGAAGGCGGTCGAGGACGACTCGAAGGGCTCCCTGGCGGAAATCCCGAAGGAGGCTGCGCCCAAGGCGGCTGACGCCAAGGCCGCCGGGAAGACGGACAAGGCGAGCGATTCCGACGCGAAGGCCACGCCGCGCAAAAAGGCCGCTGTCTCGAATTGACGGGTTTCCGTCCGGTCTCGTCACGGGACCCAAGGCGCCCGTGAGCGCCGCGAAAAACATCTGGATTTTTTCCGTCCCCCTCTTCCGAGACCGTTCGGAAGAGGGGGGATTCTTTTATACGGAGAACCGTAGTTGAGCGTCCCTGCCACGGTTTTCCTCACAGGCGGGCGAGGACGCCCGCCCTCCATGAAACGCCCCTTTTTATGGGGAGATCGTGATACCCGGGAATGACTCCCGAGAATGACGCCCGGGAATGACGCCCGGGAGCGCCAATCTCCTGATTGGCGAGGAAGATCGTGTTTTTTGCACGTTCCGGCGTTCCCCTTCGACTTGGAATTGTCTGGACAGGGACAGGTGGGCAGGGTACTCTCAGGTCGGTGTTGCCGTGGAAGGGGAGTTGATGCGTTTCGGGGGGCGAAAAAGGCCGTCTCGCGGAGGCGCCGGAAGAATTTGAGCCGGGGGGATACTCCGGCGGTGTGACGAAATCTGTGAAGGCGAGAGAGAGTCCCCGTGCCATCGTTGCCCCAGGAAATTGAAGAACCGGTCCTGATTGTCGAGCCTCCGCGCGGGTTGTTGAGACTGGACTGGAAGGAACTGTGGCAGTACGGCGAGTTGCTGTTTTTCCTGACGTGGCGCGACCTGAAAGTGAAGTACCGTCAGGCGCTTCTGGGGGTGGCGTGGGCGGTGCTGGTTCCCTTCATGCAGATGGTGGTCTTTTCCTTTGTGTTCAAGAAGGTGGCCAACCTGTCCACGTCGGGACTGCCCGGGCCGGTCTTTTATTATGTAAACCTCCTGCCGTGGACGTATTTTGCCAACTCGCTTTCCATGTCCAGCGGCAGTCTGCTCTCGAACACCTCGTTTTTGACCAAGGTGTATTTTCCACGGGTGATTATTCCGACAGTGCCCTGCCTGGCCAGTCTGATTGACTTCGCCATTGCCTTTGTTCTCCTGGGGCCGCTGCTCTGGTACTTTGATACGCCGGTGGGGGCGATGACGCTGTTTCTGCCGGTTCTGATGGCGGTCGCGTTTATTGTGGCGCTGGGCACGGGGTTCCTGTTTTCCGCCTTGCAGGTGCGTTACCGCGACATCCGGTACCTGCTCCCCTTCATCACGCAGATCTGGATGTACGGCACGGTGATTTTCCCGTTCAGCGCGCTGAGCGAGTATGGTTGGTTGCGTTACGTGTACGCGCTCAACCCGATGGCGGGAGTGGTGGAGGGGTTCCGCTGGTGTCTTTTTTCGGAGACGATCCGGGCGGCGGGGTACACGGCCGACCCGCCCTGGTTCCTCCTGGCCATCGGCGCGCCGGTGGCGGGGGCGATTCTGTTGACCGGCCTCTTCTATTTCAAGAAGATGGAACGCACCTTTGCCGATATTATCTGACCGGAAACTTTCTGACGCATGAGCGATCTGGCCATCACCGCCGAACACCTGAGCAAGCAATACCACTTGGGACACCATGTGGACCTGACGCGCTCGTTTCGCGAGACGGTGATGGATATTCCCCGTCAGGCGGGGCGTCGCCTCAAGGGGTGGCTGCGGCCATCTGTCGCTGGAGAATCCGATTCGGGTTCGGAGGTGAAAAAAGACGAGGACGAGATTCTCTGGGCGCTGCGGGACGTGAGTTTTGAGGTCCGCAAGGGGGAAGTGCTCGGGATCATCGGGCAGAACGGCGCGGGAAAGTCCACCCTGATGAAGGTGCTCTCGCGGGTGACCTGGCCCACCGAGGGCCGCGCCGTAATCCGGGGACGGGTCCGGTCGCTGCTCGAAGTCGGCACGGGGTTCCACCCCGAACTGACCGGGCGCGAGAACATCTACCTCAACGGGGCGATCCTGGGGATGCGCAAGGCGGAAATCGCCCGGAAGTTCGACGAGATTGTCGCGTTCTCGGAAGTCGAGCGTTTTCTCGATACGCCCGTCAAGCGCTTCTCGAGTGGAATGTATGTGCGGCTGGCCTTTGCCGTCGCGGCGCATCTGGAGTCGGAGATTCTGATGGTGGACGAGGTCCTGGCCGTGGGCGACGCTCAGTTTCAGGCCAAGTGTCTCGGCAAGATTCAGGACGTGGTCGGCCATGGCCGGACCGTTCTGTTCATTTCGCACAACATGCAGGCGATCCGCCGGTTGTGCAGCCGGGCGCTGCTCCTGAAGGGCGGGCAACTGGTGCGGACGGGGGAGGCGTCGGCGGTGGTGGACGAATACCTGACGACGCTGCCCAATCAGCCGCCCAATGTCGAGATCGTACCCGCGATGCACCAGACCTGGCCGGCCGAGTTCGAGGTGTTCCGCATCGAAATCCTCAACCGGCAGGGGGTGCGGACCGATTCGCTGCTGGTGGACGAGCCGTTCTCGCTGCGTCTTTCCTATCGGGTTGCCTCGGCTGACCGGCGCTACGGTCTTCTGGTTGTCGTTCGCAATTCCGATGGCGTACGATTGTCCACATTGGTGAGTACCTACACGGAAAGTTCTTATTTCGAAGGTGTTCCGGGGCGGGACTACCGCATCCGGATCGAGACCTGCAATCCCTTCCTGGCGGGCGCTTACATGCTCGATGTGGTGCCGTTCGATTATCAGGGAAAAGTGGTGGATCGCATCGAGGGAATCCGGTTCACCGTGGTTCCCGTTTCGGCTTCGGAAAAGTCGCGGTTTTCCCCCGGTCACATCCACATGGATTCGGTCTGGTCGCTGGAAGCGGAAGAGGCGGTCGGAACAAAGCCCCTCTGAAGTCATCTTGCTCGAGTTGTCTGATGGGTCGGATCAGGCCGATTTGCCCGACAGAAAAGTGTCCCTCGATACCCGATTTCCCGGAGCACACGCAATGCCGCTGGTCAGTGTCGTGATTCCCACCTACAAACGTCCGGTTCTTCTGGCCGAGGCGATCCGCAGTATTCTTCTGCAGACCTTCGAGGATTTCGAACTGATCGTGGTGGACGATGGGTCGGGCGAGGAAACGCGGGCGGTTCTGGAGGGGGTGCGGGACCCGCGTGTGCGGGCGTTGTACCTCGAACATGGCGAGCGCAGTCAGGCACGCAACACCGGCATGCGGGAAGCGCGGGGGAAATATATCAGTCTGATGGACGACGACGACCTGTCGCTGCCGCAGCGGCTGGCGAAGCAGGTCGAGTTTCTCGAAGCCCACCCGGATGTGGACGTGGCCGGTTGCGGCGGGCATCTGGTGTCCGAATCCGGCCAGGTCTTCAGTACGATCCGTCCCTGGGAAAACGAACGGGAGGCCACCTTGACGAACTGTCTGATGAGGTGTTTCTTCCTGCCGTCCGGGGTCATGGTACGCCGCAGCGCCCTGGAAGGGATCGAGCCGTGGTTCGATCCCGATTTGCGCCTGGCCGAGGATTTCGATTTCTGGATCCGTCTGGCTCACGCGGGGCGGCGCATGGCGTGGGTACGCGAGGTGCTGATCGTGTACCGATTGTACGAAGGCCGCTCGGCGGCGTTGCACATCGGATACATGATGAACTGCAAGCGGGTGCTGGACGCTTACTACGGGCGGGCGGATGTGCCCGAGGAGGCCGTGCAGGCGCGCGGATGGGCCTATGCGTGGTGTTTCCTGAACGGCGCGTTCCGGGCCTATGCCGGTGAGGCGGCCAATCTGGGAGAGCGTTTCCTGCGGGAGGCCGTGGTTCATGTTCCGGGCCTTCTGGAGCCGGCCGAGTTTCCCTACCTTCTGAAGGCCTTTGCGTCCTTTGCGACCCGGCAGCTTTTCTCCGACCGCGCCGTGGCGGTCGAGGCTTTCTTTCAGGGACTGCCGAAAGAAATGGCTGGGCTGGCGGTGTTTCGGGATCGGGTCTGGGAACTTATCCGGCAGCAGGAATCGGAAAGTCTGGCTTCGCGCGCCGGGGGGATACCGGACGTCTCGGACGGAGAATCGGAAACCGACGGAGGATATTCCTGCCTCGGGTATGGCGTGGGAATCCGGAGCGAGTGGCGGTTTCCGGGCGTACCGGCGAGTTCGCCGGGGGGCGAGGTGGAAATCCGACGCGAGGACCTGAAGGGCGTATTCCCGCCGGAACAACGGGGAACCTGGGTTCAGGCGGTTGCGGAGGACGAGACGCATCTGGCGCTTCAGGGACGGGGTCTGTTTGTCGTGCGGGGGGGGCGTGAGATTCTGTTCGACACCCCGCTTCCGGAAGGGAACATGGATTTCTCCATCACGCTCTCCGAGATGGTTCTGCCCGTTCTTTTGTACCAGCGGGGCCTCTCGATCTTTCACGCGGTGTGTGTGGCGGTGTCGCCCCACGAGGCGTTTGCCTTCCTGGGGCCGCCGCGAGCGGGCAAGACGGCGCTGGCGTGCGCCTTGCACGCCCGGGGGGCGACCGTGCTGGACGACGATCTGCTGGTTTTCGATCCGGCCTGTGAGCCGTTGCGGGCGTTGCGGGGGTTTCCGGTCATCAAGACCCAATACGATCCGGCCAGTTTCAGCATGTGTGCGGGGGAACGGGTGATGCTCGGCGCCTCGCGGTGGAACAAGGCCCTTTTCCGGACCGATGTTCCGGCGGATATGCCGACCGGCATCCCTCTGACGGCTCTCTTTGTCGTCAAACCCCAGGAGGGCCCGGCGACGCTTCAATTGATGAAACCCACCGCCGCGCTGGCGGAACTTACCCCGCGCTGGTACGGCCAGCTCTACAGCCCGTTGCGCGAGGTACTGGGGGGACTGGCGCGGGCCTTCCGCGAAAGCTGTGCCCTCGCCAGCCGTGTGCCGGTTTTAGAATTCGGTGTTCCACGGACTCCGGACGGACTCTCCGACGCCCTGCGGGTTCTGAAAGAGACGGGGTTCCTGAAGTCCGTGTGACGCAGTTCGGGGGGATTGCCGGGGAACGGAGCCGACCGCGTCGGGGGAAAAACAACGCGATTTCGTGTGTTTTTTCTTGACTTGCGTTCCGTCCTGCCCCACTTTGAAAGGCGTTGTATCCGGGTTGTTTCAAGTGTCACCTGTTTTGATCGCGACAATTTGAAGGTGGACTTTTATCACGTGAATACTCCCGGTTTGTCACGGTTCGGGTAAATGGGGCTATTTCCGGCATATCGTCTGAAAAAAGGACGGAAAGCCGTTTAGTTAACGTTCACTACGAAAGGACAGCAGATCCCATGATTCACAATCGTTCGTCGAAACGCATTCTCTCCCTCACGTACCGGTTGAATTTGCAACCGTTTCACGGCGAG
>DAOPYU010000095.1:0-12632 GCA_035353095.1 Candidatus Sumerlaeota bacterium
TGATCTGCCGGGGGTTCTGGCCTTTGAGCCTCAGCCGGAACGCGAGAAACCCGCAGGGTGGTATCGTTTCACGTCGCCGCCCGGACTGCGTGGCATGACCGTGGTGGCGCAGGGCGAATTACAGGCCTGGACCAATGGAAAGCCCTGTACCGTGGAAAAAACGGGAACACACAGCGACCAGGCGTCTATCTATCGCGTGACCGCGCCGGAACCCGACGCGGAACCCGTCATCGTGGCGTTACGTGTGGCGCGGAAAATCGGGCATGACGGTGGCGGCGCGATCACCGAACCCGTGGCATTGGATTGTACGGCCGGGCATATCGAACTGGGGGACTGGTCCAAAAACGATGGGCTCTCCAGTTATTCGGGCGCGGCGTGGTACCGACGCACAATCACTCTCACTCCGGACCAGGCGCGCGGACGCGTCACACTGAAATTGGGGAATGTGGCGGCCTCCGCCGAAGTGCGCGTGAACGGAACGATCGCCGGGACTCTGCTGGCCGCTCCGTGGGAGGTGGATATCACGAAACAGGTCAAGGCTGGGGACAACCGCATCGAGATCGAGGTGTGCAACACGCTGGCGAACCATTACCAGACGATTCCGACGAATTATCGCGGTTCCGCGACCTCGGGCCTGATGGGGCCGGTCTCGATTGAGATGCAGGCACCGGTCACCCTCACGGGGAAGAGGTAGAAAAGGGGACAGGGACCCCGTATGATTCAGGGGAATGGTCCCGGCGGAATTCTTTCCACCGGCTGTAGAAAATCTTCGTGCCGATCGGGAGATCGGCTTTCCCGTGACATCCTGTTTCAGGATAAGGTCATTTTCAGAATCAGAATTGCAGGTCCTGAAGTGTCCCCACCGCGTTGCGGAAGAACCCGATCAGCGGAGCGGGGTACACGCCCAGCCAGACAAGCGTGGCCAGCAACAGAACCAGGACCGCCGAGGCGGCGAGAGCCTTCTCCCGACCCGCAGGGGTCGGGAACGGAAGTACCGCCTCCGCCCCTTCCGCTTCCGGTGACTTGAGCATCGCCACCACCACGCGCAGGTAATAGTACAACCCGATGGTGCTGTTCAGGATCAGGATCAGAAGCAGCGGCCAGAGAGACGACTCGACCGCCGAGGAAAGGACCCAGAGCTTGCCGATGAATCCGCCCGTCAGGGGAATCCCGGCCAGGGAGAAGAGCATGCCCATCAGCCCCACGGCCAGCCAGGGACGACGCCAGACCAGTCCCCGGTAATCGGCCAGGGAGTCCGCATCCCGGTCCGCCGATGAAAGATACGCCACCGTTCCAAACGCCCCCAGTGTGGTGACGGTGTAAACCACCAGGTAGAAACTGACCGCCACCGGTCCTTCCTTCCCCCCCGCGAGAAACGCGACCATCATGTAACCAAGATGGGCGATGGAAGAATACGCCAACAGGCGCTTGAGATTTTCCTGCCGCAATGCCAGCAGGTTCCCGACGAACATCGAAAGAATCGCGATCACTGAAAGAATCTGGAAGAGCACATCTGGAAAATCGCCGGAAAAACGGGCCGAGAAACGTAACAGAAGCGCGAACACCGAGGCCTTCGAGACGGTGGCGATGAACGCCGTGGCGGGCGCGGGCGCCCCTTCGTAAACATCCGCGGTCCACAAATGAAACGGGACCATTCCCAGTTTGAATCCGAATCCAACCAGAATCAGTCCCAGTCCGGCGAGAAGCAGAAGATCCCGCGAGGCATTCTCCACAAGCGGTTTCGCGATGGCGTAGAAATCGAGAGACCCGACCCGGAGATACACCAGGGCGATTCCGAAGAGGAGAAAAGCCGTGGAGGTCGCGGCGAGAATCAGGTACTTCAACCCCGCCTCGATGCTCCGTTCGCGCCGACGCGTGTAGGCCAACATCCCGTAGAGCGCCACACTCAAGACTTCGAGCGAGAGAAAGAAGGAAACAAAGTGACAGGACGCCGTCAGAAGCGCCGCCCCGACCGTCGCCAGCAACAGGAGGACATAGAATTCTTCGGGCCGTTCTGAAGCCCGGTCGAGATAGCCGTATGAGAAAAGCGCCACCGCAATAGCCGCGTTCCCGATCAGTGCGAAATAAAAGGCCGCAAAGGGATCGAAGAGAAACAGGCTCGAAATGAAAACCGGATAGCACCCGAGTGTCAGGGAGAAGACCACCAGGGAAAGTACAAGCCCGGCGACCGTCAGGAGCACCACGGGGGCGTGCTGTCTCCGGAACGCGATCAGCAGCAACGCCAGAACCGCCGTGAGGGACACCAAGATGGAAGGCGCCAGAACCAGGAAAGTCGAACGCGTCCACTTGAGGGAACTCCGCTGTTTCAGAAGAGACGCGGAATCAAAATCCGGCTGGACGGGGGCGGAAACGACGGGGGCCACCCGAGATTCCCCCTGCACGACCTCCCGACTCAATCCGGCCAGGGCTGGACGGGCCGTTTCGATAACCGGCTGGGGATACACCCCCAGCCAGACAGTCACGGCAATCAGGGCCCCCATCACCACCATCTCGCGAGTTCCCAGATCGGGAAACGCGCGTTTCTTCTCGTTCGCTCCGTGGAAGACCGCCTGAACAATCCAGAGCGCATAGACCGCCGAGGCGATGAGACCCCCGCAGGCCAGAACCGTCCACAACCGGGAAACCTTCCACGCGCCCAGCAGGGTCAGGAACTCCGCCACAAAGTTGCCGAACCCCGGCAGGCCCAGAGAAGCCCAGGCAAAGACCAGCGCCACTCCCCCCATCCTCGGGGCAACCGCCCACAAGCCCCCCATCTCGGAAAGGTCGCGTGTGTGGATCCGTTCCTGAAGCGCGCCCGCCAGAATGAACAGAGCGCCCGTCGCCAGACCGTGGCACAACATCTGCATCACCACGCCCTGCAACGCCAGTTCGTTCCACGCGAACACGCCGAGCATCACAAATCCCATGTGGCTGACGCTGGTATAGGCGACCAGCCGTTTGAAATCCTTCTGCGAAAACGCCAGAACGGCGCCGTAAATAATTCCGATCACCCCGAGCGCCATGGCGAACGGCGCCACCCGAACAGCCGCTTCCGGGAAAAGGGGGACAACAAAGCGCAACATCCCGTAGGCGCCCGTCTTGAGAAGGAGACCGGCCAGGACGACACTCCCAGCCGTCGGGGCCTCGGTGTGCGCGTCCGGCAACCAGGTATGAAACGGAAAGACCGGCAGTTTGACGGCGAACGCGACCCCAAAACCCAGCATTAGAAGCAAGCCAACTGTCCCCGAAACCGGCGTTCCGAGGAGGCGGGTGTAGTCGAACGTGTAGTCGCCGGTGGCCTTACCGTGGACGAAATACAGCACGACGATGGCCAGCAGCATCAGGAGGCTGCTGAGTTGGGTGAAGAGGAAGAACTTGATCGCCGCATAGACCCGGTTTTCATGTCCCCAGATCACGATCAGGAAAAACATCGGGATCAACATCAGTTCCCAGAAGAAATAGAAGAGAAACAGATCCAGAGCGGTGAAGACACCGATGATTCCGGCCAGCGTCCACAACAGATTGAAATGGAAAAACCCCACCCGCTCCCGAATCTCCGTCCACGAAATGGCCACACTGACCATCCCCAGAAAAAGCGTCAAGACGACCATCAGGAGACTCAGGCCATCGAGCGCGAAGACGAAACCGATTCCCAGCGAGGGCATCCAGACGTGACGGAACTCGAGCAACCAGGGGGCATGAGTGGAAACAGCCGCCAGGTTCCCGGACTGTCCCCAGATTCCAATCGCCAGCGCCAGATCCGCCCCCAACGTCACCAGCGAAACCCAGCGGGCCGCCACGCACGACCGGCGGGCCACCACCCAGGCCGCCAGTCCCCCCACGAACGGAAGCAGAATGAGCCACAGAATCGTCATGAAGCCACCACCATTCCGAGAATAAACGCCACTCCCAGAGCGATCCCCGCCACGTACCACCGAACCCGTCCCGACTGCGTCAAGACCAGAAGGCGATGCCCCATCCCATTCAACCAGGCAATCCCGGTATAGAACCGGTCCACACAATCATTCCGATTGATCTGCGCGACCCAGACGAACGGTCGAACAAGCAGCGCATCGTAGAGCGCGTCGAATCCCCATCCGGCCAGCCAGAACCGGCGCACCTGCGCCACAACCCGCTGACGCATGAACCGGTTCGTGGACACCGTGCGGGGTTTCAAATAGAGAAAGATCGCCAGAAGAAGCCCGAGCAGAGGAACCCCGAGAGCCGTGACCTGAAAGAAAATCATTCCCCCCGCGTGGGATTCCGAGATCGCCTCAGCGGGCAGGATGGGTTCGATACAACGCGAGAAAAGGTTCACGTGACCGAGCCATTCGGGAGTTTCACAGAACCCCCCGACCAGGGCCAGGACGGCCAGAACCGTCAAGGGAAGATGAATCCGCCACCCGGGCCGATACGAAACGTGCGTCTTTTCCTCCCCGAAGAAGACCCGGAACAACATCCGGAAACAATAGAGACTCGTCAGAAAAGCACCGATCACTCCGGCCACCCAGGGGAACCACCCCATCCCGCGGAATAACCACGCCTCGTGGAGAATCAGATCCTTACTGTAATATCCGGCGGTCACCAGGGGCAGCGCGGAGAGCGAACAGACCCCCGCGAGGAAGGTCCAGAAGGTGACCGGCAACTGACGCCACAGTCCGCCCATCTTCAACATGTTCTGTTCATGGTGAAGACTGAGAATAACCGATCCGGCCCCGAGAAAAAGCAGCGCCTTAAAGAAGGCGTGGGTCATGAAATGAAACATCGCCGCCTGCCACGCCCCAACCCCCAGCGCGACGAACATATACCCGATCTGGCTGATGGTCGAGTAGGCCAGAACGCGCTTGATGTCCTTCTGTGCCAGGGCGCTGCAACCCGCTACGAGCAACGTGACTCCACCAATCACCGCAATAGAGAACTGGACGGTGGGGGCCAGAGAATAAAGGACATGGGTCCGGGCGATCAGGTACACCCCGGCGGTGACCATCGTGGCGGCGTGGATCAGGGCACTGACCGGCGTGGGACCGGCCATCGCGTCTGGAAGCCAGGTGTGAAGCGGCAGTTGCGCGGACTTGCCCAGTGCGCCAATCAGGAGCAGAAGCGCGGTCGCCACCGCCAGATTCGACCCCACGGGCCAGCGCTCCACCGCCCGCGCCATCGCGGTCTGAATGTCGAGGGTCCCCAGTTCGGTGGCCAGAAGAAAAAGCCCCAGCGCCATCGCGGTATCGCCGACACGGGTCACGATAAACGCCTTGCGCGCTGCGGCGCCATTCGACGGGTCCTCACTCCAGAACCCGATCAGGAGGTAGCTGCAAAGCCCCACCCCTTCCCACCCCAGATACAGAAGCAACAGATTGTCCGCCAGAACCAGGATGAGCATCATGCACACAAACAGATTCATGTAGGCGAAGAAGCGTTTGAACGCCTGGTCGCCCCGCATGTACTCGACGGAATAGAGATGGATGAGCGCGCCCACGCCGGTGATGACCCAGAGCATCACGATCGAGAGCGCGTCGAGCCGAAACGCCACGGACGGTGCGAAATCCCCTACCAGCATCCAAGTCCAGAGGAATTGAACATGGGCATCCCCTTCCGGAGGATGGAGCAGAAACGTCCCGCCGAGCAGGAACGAAAGAACCGCCGAGACGGAGACGGACCCAACCCCGATCACAGCCGCGGCGGCGGAAGGCAGGCGCGATCCCCCAAACGTGATCGTCAGGAAACCGGCGAGCGGCAAAAGGGGGATGAGCCAGAGCAGATCGAACATCCTAGCCTCGCATCTTGCTGGCGGCGTCCACATCCAGCGTCTTGAAGCAGTGGTACATCCTCAACACCAGGGCCAGTCCGACGGCAACCTCCGCGGCGGCCATGGTGAGAATAAACAGAAACATCACGTGTCCCTCGACCTGTCCCCAGGCGGCGCCCGCCACAATGAAGGCCAGCCCGGCGGCGTTCAACATGATCTCGAGCGACATGAGCATGAAGATTACGTTGCGGCGAACCAGAACCCCCGTCAGGCCCAGAAGAAAGAGAAGGATCGCCAGAAAAATCCCGTGTTCCGGAGGAATCGTCCCCATCATTTTTCGCTTTCCTCCCCGGATTTCTTCGGTTCTTCGCCCCGTCCCAGATGGCAGGCCGCCACCAGTCCGGCCAGCAGCAACAACGAGGCCAGTTCGACCCCGATCGCATAGGGGCCGAAAAGCGCCATGCCGACCGCTTTCGGTTCGACAGCCCGACCGGCGAGTCCAATTTCCGGAGTCTGAAAGAATACCGTCACCAATTCCCCCAGCAGGATCAGACTCAGAATTCCCGGCCCGACCCACATGCCCGGCCTGAGCCAGTCCCGTTCCTCCCGCAGTGTCGCCGGTCCCCGATTGAGCATCATCACCACAAAAATCAGAAGAACCACAATAGCCCCGGCGTAGATCAGAACTTCGAGCGCGGCGGCGAACGGCGCGCCGTAGGTCAGAAACACCAGCGCCACGGCCATCAGCGAGACCGCCATGTAGAGCAGCGCATGGACCGCGTTCAGGCGCGAGATGGCCAGAACGGTCGAAAGCACGGCAACAAAAGAGGCCATGTAGAAGAGTGTGTTCATGTCCCTGTTTCCCGTTTCATGGTTCCAGTCCTCACGGCAGAAGGGTTTTGACATCCTCCGGCGGCGCTTCATTCTCCGCCTCGCCCTTGTCCTTGCCCGCGATGGCCACCCCGGCCACGCGATAGAAGTTGTAATCCTGGTATTTGCCCGGACCGTCAATCAACAGGTCGTCCTTCTCATAGACCAGACCGGTGCGTTTGTACTCCCCCATCTCGATGTCGGGCGTCAGTTGGATGGCGCACGTCGGGCACGCCTCTTCGCAGAACCCACAGAAGATACAGCGCGAGAAATTGATCCGGAAGAATTCCGGATACCGGCGTCCCGACTCGTCCTCGGTGGCTTGAAGCGAAATGCAGTCCACCGGACACACCCCGGCGCACAGGTAACAGGCCACGCACCGCTCCTGCCCGTCCGGATCGCGCGACAGGATGATGCGTCCCCGATATCGGGGCGCCAGATAAACACTCTTTTCAGGGTACTGGACGGTCACACGGGGACGGAACGTGTGCCGCAACACGGTCCAGAGCGAACGAAGCGCACTCAGCATGGCCGTCCCTCCTTTCAAGTCCTCAGCAGCGCAATCGCGCCGGTCACCAGGAGATTCAACAACGTCAGGGGCAACAAAACTTTCCACCCAAACGCCATCAACTGATCGAATCGCAACCGGGGCAGGCCGGCGCGAAGCAGAATGAAACCGCAGATGAACAAAAACGTCTTACCGACAAACCAGACCAGCGGCGGCAGGAACGGCCCTTGCCATCCGCCGAAGAAGAACACAACCATCAGCGCCGAAATCAGCGTGATGCCCAGGTATTCTCCCACGAAGAACATCCCGAACTTCATCCCCGAATACTCCGAGTGGAAACCCGCCACGAGTTCACTCTCCGCCTCGGGCATATCAAAGGGCAAACGGTGAGTCTCCGCCAGCCCCGCGATCAGGAAGATCACAAACCCCGGAAACTGCGACACACAGAACCAGAGATCGTGCTGCGCCTCGACAATCGCCCGCAGGCTGAAGGAACCGGTCAACATGACCACCCCCATCAGGGACAGGCCCATGAAGACTTCATAGCTGAGCGTCTGCGCGGCGGCCCGGAGTCCACCCAGAAGCGAATATTTGCTGTTGGACGCCCAACCCGCCAGAATCAGACTGTAGGCGCCGAGCGACGACATCCCGAAGAAAAACAGAAGTCCCACATTCAGATCCGCCACCCAGATGCCCGGAGCGAACGGAACCACCAGGAAGGACATCAGGACGGTCACGATAATCACGCCCGGCGCCAGCACGAAGACCGTTTTATCGGCAAACGGCGGAATCCAGTCTTCTTTCGTGAAAATCTTGATCGTGTCGGCCAGCGGTTGGAACAGACCGAACGGTCCCACCCGGTTCGGGCCATACCGGTCCTGCCAGAGCGCCAGCAGGCGGCGCTCGAGCCAGATCAACCCGGACGCCGTGGTCAGAGTCCCCCCCAGAACGCCTCCGATGATGAGCAGATGGATGACAATTTCTCTCATTTCGTTCCCCCTGGGGCGATACGGCCCCACTGCGGCAACGCCATCCACTTCAATCCGGAGACACCCGACGGTACCCCCGCCACCCCCGCCGGAAGAGAAGGTTCAATGACCAACGGCAGACAAAAAGATCGAGAACCTGCAGTAACCCGAATTTCATCGCCCCCGCCACACCCCAACGCTTCGGCATCCCGAGTATTCAGGGACAGGCAGGGTTTTTCAATCCGTTCGGCGATAGCGGGCGCCAGCGCGCTCAATTCCTCGCTTCCAAAGAGGCGGTACGACGGAACCAGCAACCACTCCCCCGGGCGTCTTTCAAACGCGGCGGGGATAAGATCAAAGAAGCGGCCCGGGGACACCACGTCCCGGCCCGGCCCGATCAATAAGACTTCGGAAGCCTCCTCCGGGTTCGTTTCGTCGTCCGTATGTCCCCCGGAACCCGAGGCGGAATTCCAACCCGGCGTCCAGGAAAACGGACGCACGGCGTCGGGTACAGATCCCTCGCACCCTTCCATGCTGAACGCCAGCGGGGAGTCCGGATCGTCCGGCGGGGCGGGTTCGTGGAGGTTGCGATGGGCCTGAAGCGCCGTCCGGCCACTGGACCGCCACGGTTGACGCGGAATCTTCTGTCCATTTATCCGGAAACAGGCCGGAGGCGCGACTCGCACAACCGCCTCGAAGGCGGGCAAGGCCTGCGCCAGCGACGCAATAACATCGTCCAGAGTTTCCCACGCCATGCTCTCGGATCGTCCGAGACAACGCGCCAGATCGCACACCCAGCGCCACGCGTCCGGAACCCCCTCCTTCGGGGGCAGACAGGCAAAGAAGCGTTGCGCCCGCCCCTCCGCGCTCACGAGCGTCCCCGCCGTTTCGGTAAAGGGAGCCGACGGCAGAACCCGGTCGGCCTGTTGCGTGGTCGCGGTCTCGAAACAATCTATCGCCACCACATGTTCGACCCGGTCGAAAAACTCCGTCACGGTCCCCACATCCGCCCGGCGGAACAGATCGTTCTCCAGAACCAGAACCGTTCGAGGCGCGGAGGTTCCAGTCAGCTGGAAGGCCGCCTCCAGATCCTGTCCCTCCAGAAGCGCCAGCCCCATCGAGTTGCGTTCGGGCAACGCACAGTACAGGTACGCGTCTTTCTCCCGCGCCTTCAGCGCCCAGGCCAGGTTCGCCGCAGCCCGAAGAACGTCCTCGCAACCGCACCCCACGCCGGTCAGCACCGCGACTTTTTCCGAACCGACAAGCGCCTGAGCTACTTCGTCCACCAACCGTTGAACGCCTTCCGACAAATCGGCAATCGCCGGAGCATCGGGACAAACCGCATGGGCCAACGCGAATCCCAACCGCGCCACATCAGGAGGCGCCGCGCGGTATTGCCATGAAGCCAGATCATCGAGTGAGTCGGCTGAAGGCGTGGCCACCAGAAGCGGACCCTTCTTTTCCGACTGAGCACAGTTTCGTACCGCAGCATCGTCCCATCGGGGGATAGCCAACCGATCCGCGCGCTCCATCGGTTTGTTCCGAACCGACTGCCGCACCGCCAACGCCACCCGCGGCGCGCCATTCGTCAAGTCCTCTCCCAGCACCACCACCGCGTCGCATTGCTCGATCTCCGCCACCGAAGGAGCGCGAACAGTTCCCTCCCGGAAAATCTGAAGGACCGTTCGGGTGAGACGATATTCCCCGCTGGAAACTCCGGCGTAGAAACACTCCGGTCCCACCAGCGTGCGCAGAGCGAAGTTGGCTTCCAGCGACGCGCGCGGCGAGCCGATTCCGATGACCCGACCCGGGTCGGAGAACCCTTCGGGCAATCCTTCAAAGGCCGTACCCGCCTCAACAGGAACAAGTGTCCCTTTTTTCTCCATCCGCCGAAGCGGCTTCAAAATCCGCCGGTCGCTATTGACCTGTTCATACCCGAACCGTCCCCGGTCGCACAGGAAGTATCCATTCACATCGGGGTTGAACCGATTCAGAACGCATCGCACGGTTCCATAACGCTCTCCGGGCGATGTATTGCACCCCACTGCGCACGAGGGACACACAGACGGGGCGAATTGCAGATCCCATTTACGCGTGTAGTGTTTCCGGAACGTCTTGTCGGTAAACACCCCGGTCGGACAGACTTCGACCAGATTGCCACTGAACGGACTTTCCAGCGTTCCCTCTTCATGCCGTCCAAAGTACACCCGGTCGTGCGCGCCCAGGACATCGAAGTCGCGTCCCCCGGCGTAGTCCCGATAGAACCGCACACACCGGTAACACTGGATGCACCGGTTCATCTCATGGTGGAGAAACGGTCCCAGGTTCTGATTGCGATGCGTTCGTTTCGGGAAACGGGAACGACGGACGGAGTGTTCCGCCATCACGGTCATATCCTGGAGGTGACAGGCGCCCCCCTCGTCGCAGACGGGACAGTCGTGGGGGTGGTTGAGCATCAACCACTCGATCACCCCTTTCCGGAAGGCCTTCGCCTCCGGGTCCTCCACCGACACCCGCATCCCTTCCGTCACCGGCGTCATGCAGGCCATCACGATCCGTCCGCGCGTGTCGTTCTCATCCTTGAACTGCTTGACGGCGCACTGGCGGCAGGCTCCAACGGAATTCAGAGCCGGATGCCAGCAAAAATAGGGCAAGCGGAGTCCCAGGGACAGGATTGCCTGAAGCAGATTCTGTCCGGCCTTCACAGCATGGATCCTGCCGTCCACCCGGATCGTCACTCGGCTCATGGCGTCCCCCGTCCATCCGACTTCCACGGACACCGCTTCTCCCGGATATGCCGCTCAAAGTCGTCCCCGAAATAGTCCAACGCGCTGCCCAGCGGGTCCATCGCGCCGGGCGCGAGCGCGCAGTAGGTGTGCCCCGGCGCAATCCGGCCCACCTGCTCCCGGAGAATTTCCAAGTCCTCCGGTTGTCCCTCTCCAGCCTCCAGCGCCGACAGAATCTTCACCAGCCAGGGCAATCCCTCCCGGCACGGCGTACACCACCCGCACGATTCCTGCGCGAAAAAGTGAACCAGATTCCGCGCCAGACCGACGGGACAGGTCCGGTCGTCCAGAACGATCATCGTGCCGGTTCCCAAACGGCTCCCCGCCTTCTCGACCGAACCGAAATCCAGTTTGACGTCCAGATGCTGGTCCGTCAGAAAGCGCGTCGAAGCGCCGCCCGGAAGAAACCCCCGCAAAGCCAGACCGTCGCGCATCCCCCCGGCGTGTTCTTCGATAATTTCGCGCGCCGTCGTCCCCATCGGCAGTTCCCACAACCCCGGGCGTCTGACTTTCCCGCTCGCGCCGTAGATCTTGGTCCCGGCATCCCCTCCACGTCCCAAACCCTTGAACCAATCCGCGCCGTTGTTCAGGATCGCGGGGATATTGCAGAGCGTCTCGACATTGTTGACCAATGCAGGCCGTCCCCACAATCCCACCTGAAGCGGGAAGGGCGGCTTGGAGCGCGGCGTGGCCCGTCGTCCTTCCAGACTGTTGAGCAACGCCGTTTCCTCGCCGCAGATATAACGCCCGGCGCTTCCGTGGACATGGACTTCCAAGTCGAAGTCCGTCCCCAGAATCCGCCGACCCAACCACCCCTTCACTTGCGCTTCCTCAATGGCCCGACGCATCCGCCGGGCGGCCATCCCATATTCGGCGCGCAGGAAAATAAACGCCACCCGCGCCTGAATGGCATAGGCCGCCAGAATCACCCCCTCGAGCAACTGGTGAGGGTTCCCCTCCAGAAGAAGGCGGTCCTTGAACGTCCCCGGTTCCATCTCGTCGCCGTTGACCACCAGGTACTTCGGCGAAGGGACATCTGGACCGGACGGAACAAATCCCCACTTCACCCCGGTCGGGAAACCGGCCCCGCCCCGCCCCCGCAGGCCAGAATCCTTCACAATCCCGATCACCTCCTGAGGCGTTTGTTCCCGCAACGTCATCCGGACAGCCTGATACCCCCCCGCCTTCTCGTATTCTTCAATCGAGAGCGGTTCAAGGTCCGGGCGGAGGTGTCGGGTCAAGGGTCGTTCCATACAGTCACCCATCAGGGATATTGTTCCAGCAACGCTTCCAGAGTGTCCGCCTCCACGGGTCCGTGGAGATCCTCGTCTATCATCAGGGCAGGTGCGCGGTCACACGCGCCCAGACACACCACCGGCAACAACGTGAACCGGTCGTCGGACGTGGTCTGTCCCAGTTCGATTTCCAGCCGCCGTTTCAACCAATCAAGCAGGGACTCGTACCCCAGCATCCAGCAAGTGGCGCTGTTGCAGAGTAGAATCACATGACGTCCGACCGGACGGCGGAAAATCAGGTTGTAAAAGGTGGCCACATTGTCCACCTCGTCGGGCGTCATTTCCAGAAATTCGGCAATATCCCGGACACTCTCGTCGCTCACCCACCGGCGGTGACGCTGCACGACGTTGAGCGCACCGATGCAGGCGGCGCGTCTTTGCGGCAGCGCCTCCAGTTCTTCCAGAATGTCCCTTTTTTCCGCCTCGGTCAACATCGCGGGCCTTTCCGCCGCCTTTCTT
>DAOPYU010000096.1:0-12613 GCA_035353095.1 Candidatus Sumerlaeota bacterium
GCTTTTTTTCGGAGGACCGGGCGCGAAGCGATTGCCGGGAAGCCGCGCTGAAGCGTGCTTCAGCAAAAGAAGAAAATCCCTCCTCCCCCCCTGCTGAAGCAGGGGGCAAAGAACAGCCTGCTGAAGCAGGCCAACGTCACCGGACAGATCGGATGGAATCTCTCGGTTTATCATGGCTGTATCTGACTTTTGAATTTTCCTGTGTTTCCTTTTGTCGCCTGAGTGGATTGCCCGGGTGTCTCAGAGTGTTTTCGATGAGACACTCAGGGCTGATTCGATACACTTGAGTCTGTTCTGATACATGACACTTGAGACAATTGGCGTGTCGCCTCGATTCTATAAATTCAATATCTCTTTGAATATCAATACCCTACGAAAAATTACCGCATTTCCCATCCCTTGGCCCGGGAGATGCAAGGAGGGAATGTGTATGCAACACCCCGAGCGAAAGCGAGGTTGAGACCATGAACACTCTCTCGTGTCAATTCATCCGCAAGGCGCTCGATTTTTCGCGCGAGTTGATCATTCTGGCCGATGAAGGCGAGGCCAGCAGTGAGGATGATGGTTGCGTTTTGCTCTTCGGTGTGATAAGAGATTGTGCATATCAAATACGAGCCAGCGCTGAGCGCGAGAAGCAGACCCATGCGGCCCGAGGCTTGTGGGATTCCTTTTCGGCAAACGGTTCTGACGACCGAATCCGGTAACTCTGACCGATCCGCCCGGCGCGGTTCGTGTCCTTAAATTCCCTCAGTTAAGGAGAAGACAAACATGTGTACCCTTGTCACGAAGCAAGCCCCCGATTTCACCGCCACCGCCGTTCTGCCCAACAACACCTTCAATGAGAAGTTCCAACTGTCCGCCCTGCAGGGAAAGTATGTGGTTCTCTTCTTCTACCCGCTGGACTTCACGTTCGTTTGTCCGACGGAAATCGTGGCCTTCGACAAGAAACTGGCCGAATTCAAGAAGCGCGACTGCGAAGTGATCGGTGTGTCGGTGGACTCGCACTTCACCCACCTGGCGTGGAAGAACACGCCCCTCGAAAAAGGCGGGATCGGCAACATCCAGTATCCGCTGGTTTCCGACCTGAGCCATCAGATCTCGAAGAGTTTCGGAGTTCTTCTGGAACCCGGTTCGGTGGCCCTGCGCGGCCTTTTCCTGATCGACAAGGGCGGGGTGGTGCGTCACGCCGTCATCAACGACCTGCCGATCGGCCGCAGCGTCGAGGAGGCCCTCCGCACGCTCGACGCCTTGCGCCACTTCGAGGAGCATGGCGAGGTTTGCCCGGCCAACTGGCACAACGGCGAAAAGGCGATGGCTCCGACTGCGGACGGAGTGGCGAAATATCTTTCGGAGCAAAAATAACCTCCCGATTTTCCCTTTTTCCGGGTGGGGGAGGTGGTCTGGAGTCTCCCCGCCCCGGAAGGAGGAAGGGACGAATCGGGAGAGTTCTGAGACAGATTCTGAGTTCAGGAGGTGCCTACCATGCCAAAGCGCAAAATCATTAAGATTGACGAATCCAAATGCACGGGGTGTGGCGAGTGTATTGTCAATTGTCACGAAAACGCCCTCCAGATCATAGACGGCAAGGCGCGTCTCGTGAGCGATGTTTATTGCGACGGCCTGGGGGCTTGTCTGGGCAGCTGTCCCGAAGGGGCGATCACCATCGAGGAGCGGGATGCGGATGCGTTCGATGAAGAGGCGGTTCGGGCTCGTCAGCCGCGTCAACAGGCCCCTGTGGGCGGCGGGTGTCCCGGGTCGGCGGTTCGAAGTCTGAATGGCCTGGGGGCTTCCTGTCCGGCGGCGGCCCGGTTTGAACCGGATGAACGCGAGAAGGTCGTCGCCACCCGGCCGACTCCCGCCGCATCTTCTCCTTCCCGTTTGACCCACTGGCCGGTCCAGTTGAGCCTGGTGCCGCCCACGGCTCCGTTTCTGCGCGGCACAGACGTATTGCTTGTGGCGGATTGTGTCCCGGTGGCCGTTCCCGATTTCCATGAACGGTTCCTGAAGGGACACGCGATGTTGCTGGCCTGTCCGAAACTGGACAATGTGTCGGCCTACATTGACAAGATGGTGGGGATTCTGGAGGGATCGGGTCTGAAAAGCCTGACGATTCTTCATATGGAAGTGCCGTGTTGTTCCGGCTTGAACCGTCTGGTTCGTCAGGCTGCGATTCTGGCCGATTCTGCGATCCCCGTCAAGGAAATCACGCTCAGTCTGACGGGGGAAGTCGTTTCGGAGGAAGAGTGGGAGGGAGTGGCCGAGACTTCGACCCATCCCGGCAGGTTCTGATGTTTCCGCCGAGAGAGCCCGGTGAGGAGCGTGGGTGCGAATCCTGTTCTCTGATTTGATCTTTCTGGAAGAGAGTATTTTGTCGGGTTGGCAGGAGCCGGTGAGACCATGATGATGGATATTCAGGTCCCGGAGAATTGCGTGAGACAGGAAACAAGCCTCTTGAACCATCTGGCGGGACAGAGCAGTTCCTATTTGCTCCAGCATGCGGGTAATCCGGTGGACTGGTACCCGTGGGGCGAGGCCGCTCTGGAACGTGCCCGGGTGGAAAAGAAACTCATTTTTCTTTCCATCGGGTATTCGGCCTGTCACTGGTGCCATGTGATGGAACGGGAGTCTTTTGAAGATCCAGAGACGGCCCGGATTCTCAATGCGCATTTCGTCTGTATCAAGGTGGACCGGGAAGAACGGCCGGACTTGGACGAAATCTATATGGCGGCCGTCCAATTGATGACCGGTTCCGGGGGGTGGCCTCTGAATGTTTTTCTGACCCCGGATCTTGCCCCCTTCTGGGGCGGGACTTACTTTCCGCCGGTCGAGCGCGCCGGTCTTCCGGCTTTTTGCGACGTTCTGGAATCGCTGATCGAAGTCTGGCAGGACTTTCCCGATCGGATCCGCCAGGATGGTGCCGAAATGCGGAAAGCTTTGAAGGAATTCTGGAAAGTGACGCCCTTGAACGGCCACCCGTCCGGTGAAATTCTCTTTACCCGGGCGATGGACGAGTCTTCTCGGGCGTTTGATTCCGTGTGGGGCGGTTTCGGTCTGCAACCGAAGTTCCCGCCCTGGGCGAGTCTTCGATTTCTGATGCGTCAATATACCCGGAGTGGTCAATATGAGGCCTTGCAGATGGCCGACGTTACGCTCGACTGCATGGCGCGTGGCGGAATCCATGACCAGATCGGGGGTGGGTTCCACCGATATTCGACTGATCGGCAATGGCGCCTTCCCCATTTCGAGAAAATGCTCTATGACAACGCGGCGGCGGTCCTGACTTACCTCGAAGCCTGGCAGATCACCCGCAAGCCGTGGTACCGTCAGGTGGCGGTGCGTACGCTGGATTTTCTTTTGCGCGAGATGGGGAATGCCGGCGGAGGATTTCATGCTTCACTGGATGCCGACAACGCGGGACAGGAGGGCGAGTATTACCTGTGGACCCCGCAGAAAATCGAAGCGGCGGTGGGAGGGGAGAACGCCCGGTTTCTGGGGGGGCTCTATGGCCTTCCCCGTGCCGGTTCTTCGGAGGTGGGACCGTCTGTTCTGCAGTTGGGCCACCCCTCGGAAGAACGCTGGCCGGTTTCCGAGGCCGACTCCGCTCGGTTTGAAGCGCTGCGATCCGATCTTCTGGCCTTCCGTGAGCGGGAAACTCCCCCCGGCAAGGATACGAAGATGATTGCCTCGTGGAACGGAACGGTTCTTTCGGCCCTGGCCTGCGCCTCCCAGATTCTCCAGGTTGAAGCGTATCGAATGGCCGCCGGGGAAACGGCGCGCTTTCTTGTCGAACGGATGGTCGAGAAGGGAAAACTGATTCACTGCTGGTCGCCAAATCATCCCCTGTCCCCGGAAAGAATTCCGGGTTTCCTTGACGATTATGCCGATGTCATTCTGGGGTTACTCGATCTGTACGAATCCACTTTCGATCCCCGCTGGATTCAGGAAGCGGACACCCTGATGCAGACCCTGCTTTCGGAATTCTGGGATGAAGAGGCGGGGGGATTCTATTATACTTCGAGGGCGCATCGGGACGTTCTGATGCGGACAAAACCGACGCAGGACAACGGTATTTCGTCCGGGAACGCTTCCGCCACGTGGGGGTTGCTGCGCCTGGCGCGATTTCTGGACAAGCCGGATTATGCGGACCGGGCTGAGCGGGTTTTCTCGCTTCTGTCGGATCAGTTGAACCGGCATCCCCTTGCGTATTCCCCCCTGTTGCTCGCTCTGGATTTTCATCTGTCCCCATCTCTTGACATTGTTCTGTGCGGGAAACAAAACTCGGAGGGGATCGGGCGGTTCCGCCAAGTTCTGTCGGAGCGGTTCCTGCCCGGTCGGGTTCTGGCCTTTCATGAATCGGGGGAAGGAATGGTTGATAAGGCTTCCGGACAGATGCCGCTTCTGAGCGGGAAACAATCGCTTGACGGGCAACCGGTTGCCTATGTCTGCCTTGACCGAACCTGCCTGTCCCCCATTCAATCGCCGGAAGAATTGGGCCGGATATTGGATAGCAAGACGGTTGATAATCTGGCCGGACCCTGTTAAAGTAAGTTCACTTGGCCAATAGCGTAGCCGGGTCTTCAGAACAGGAACGTGAAACAGATGAAAGGCAGGTGAGGATCGTGCATCCCGATCTTGCAAAATGGCAAAAGGAACATCTCGCCGAGGTGGTGAAAGCCATCGAGGCGACCTATGTGGACGATAAGGGGATCAACCATATAGACGGGTTCAATCTTCCCCGGCGGCAGGCCGTCTATGAGATTCTGACGGCGTTGTTCAAGATCATCTACCCCGGCTATGTCGGGGAAGACCTGGTGCGCCGCTCCAATCAGGGATATTATATTGGCGGTCTGCTGGCCGAGGTGGCCGACAGTTTGACCGAACAGGTTTCCAAGGCATTCCGTTACCGTTGCCGGCTTCAGAATTGTGAGTCCGCCGAGTGCGATCATGCCGCCATCGGGGTGGTTACCCATCTTCTCGAGCAACTGCCGGTCATCCGCGAAGCGCTCAAGGAAGACATTGACGCCGCCTACGAAGGCGACCCGGCTGCCTCATCGCTCGAAGAAATCTGTACGAGTTACCCCTTTATCACCGTCATCACCGTCCACCGGATCGCGCACGAGCTCTACCTGAGCGGGGTGCCGCTGATTCCCCGGATCATGTCGGAGTATTCGCATGGCCGGACCGGGGTGGACATCCACCCGGGCGCCCATATCGGGCGGCATTTCTTCATTGACCATGGAACGGGGGTGGTCATCGGGGAGACGGCGGAAATCGGGGACAATGTCAAACTCTACCAGGGGGTGACCCTTGGCGCTTTGAGTTTCAAGAAAGATGAATCCGGCGCGCTCATCAAGGGAGGAAAACGCCACCCCACGATTGAGTCGAACGTGACGATTTATGCCGGGGCTACCATTCTGGGAGGGGACACGGTGATCGGTTCCGGTTCGACCATCGGCGGCAATACGTGGATCACGTCCTCCATGTTACCCAATTCGCTGGTGCTTCTGGGACAGGACGGACACCAGACGATTCGCCGTAAAGGTGAAGGAATCTGATTTCTCATCAATCGTTGGAGATTTGTGCGGGGATTGGTAAGTCTTTCGTCACCTGTTGTTCCCCCGAGAAGGGGTTCCTGATATAGGAAAGAAGCCGTAGGGGCGGGTTTGAAACCCGCCCCTACAGAAAATTGGGGTTCGAAAAACCCCGAACAGAGAATGGTTAACGGGTTACGGGGCTTGATTCCCATAAATTTTTTGTGCGGACGGGAGACGGGGATGGGACAGAGCCTGGCTGGATTTTTTGAGACGCATTCCCCCGTTCTGGCCGCCCTGCTGGCCACCCTGTTCACCTGGTTCCTGACGGCCGTGGGGGCATTTCCCGTCTTCTTCACTCGGAATGTCAACCAGCGAGTCATGGATGGGATGCTGGGCATGGCGGCGGGCGTGATGATCGCGGCGAGCTTCTGGTCGTTGCTCAGTCCCGCCATCGAAATGTCGGGGGGGCGATGGCAACCGGCCACCATCGGATTTCTGGCGGGGGGATTCTTTCTTTTCACCATTGACAAGATCCTGCCCCACCTTCACCTGGGGTTGGATGTGAGCGAGGCGGAGGGGATCAAGACCTCGTGGCAGTGCAGTGTTCTGCTGGTGCTGGCCATCACACTCCACAACATCCCGGAAGGGCTGGCGGTGGGGGTGGCTTTTGGCGCGGTGGCGCACGCAACCGACCCGCAACAGGTCCATCAGATGGTCATGGCGGGCATTGCGCTGGCGATCGGGATCGGCTTGCAGAACCTGCCCGAGGGACTGGCGGTCTCGATGCCGCTGCGGCGCGAGGGGATGGGGCGTTTCAAGGCGTTTGTGTATGGACAAGCCTCGGGCGCTGTCGAACCGATGGCTGGGGTTCTGGGTGCATGGCTGGTGCTGGCCATGCAACCCCTCCTGCCCTACGCCCTGGCGTTCGCGGCGGGGGCGATGATCTTCGTCGTGGTCGAGGAACTGATCCCGGAGTCTCAGCGGAACGGGTTCTCCGATACGGCCACCTCGGGCGCGCTCGGGGGATTTGCGTTGATGATGGTACTGGATGTCGCATTGGGGTGAGATCTACCGGATCGCGTTTTCTATGGTTCAATCTTCGTGGAGATTATGAGGTGTCCACTTTATTTCACCGTCCTGGACGGTCAGACCCATTCGAGGAGGAAAAAGAAGATGCAGAAGTACGTGTGCAGTGTTTGCGGTTGGATTTACGATCCCAGCGTGGGCGATCCCGATTCCGGTATTCCGGCGGGGACACCCTTCGAGAGTCTGCCGGACGATTGGGTCTGTCCCGAGTGTGGCGTTTCCAAGAGTGATTTCGAAGCTTTGGATTGAGGTTGTCGGCCGCCACGGTCCTGGACCGTGGCGGCCCGTCTGTAAACAGCGCTTCCGTGGCAGAAAGGAAAGAAACCATGCCGAATCCCTCGTATCCCCAGTCGGATTTGCCCTTGAGTTTCGTGATCCTCGGCGCGTCGGGCGATCTGGCCCACAAGAAGATCTTTCCGGCTCTTTTTGCGCTTTACTGCCAGGATTTTCTCCCCCCTCAGTTCAACATCTTCGGGTTCGCGCGCTCTCCCATGACTCCGGAAGAATACCGTGAGTCTATCATGCGGTACCTGACCTGCCGTTACACGCCGGGCGAATCGTGTCAGGAGCGGATGGCGGCGTTTCTGGAGCGTTGTTTCTATGTGACGGGCCAGTACGATTCCACCGATTCGTACCTGGATCTCTATCAGAGCATGCGGACCCTCGAGGGGGACGGTCCGGCCAACCGTGTCTTCTATCTGGCAATTCCGCCTTTTCTGTTTCTGGACGTGTCGCGAGCACTGGGCAATTCCGGCCTGATCAATTGCGGAGACGAAACGTCCGGCTTCTCCCGGGTGGTGATCGAGAAGCCGTTCGGGCACGACCGCGAATCCTCGGACGATCTGGTCGCCAACACCGCCCGCATTTTCGGCGAATCGCAGACGTACCGCATAGACCACTATCTGGGGAAGGAGGTTATCCAGAATCTGATCGTGCTGCGGTTTGCCAATCGCGTCTTCGAGCCGCTCTGGAATCACCAGCACATCGAGAGTGTTCACGTTTCCTTCAAGGAGGACTTTGGTGTGGAGGGCCGGGCCGGGTATTTCGACCAGTACGGCATTATTCGAGACATCCTGCAGAATCACCTGCTTCAGATTGTCGCGCTGCTGGCCATGGAACAACCCGCCGAACTGAGCGCTCGCGCCATCCGCGACGAGAAGGTGCGCGTGTTGCGCCAGGCGCACCCCCTGTACGCGGCCGATTTCCTCCTGGGGCAATACACCGCGGGTGTACACAACGGAAAATCCATGCCGGGTTATACCGAGGATTCGAATATCCCGGATGATTCGATCACGCCCACCTTCGCGCGCGTGGCGCTGCGGATCGAGAATGAACGCTGGCATGGTGTCCCTTTTATTCTGAGCGCGGGCAAGGCGCTCGATACGCGCTGCACGGAAATCCGAATTCGCTTTCGGGCGGTGGCTCCGAACATTTTCCAGACCGATGCGGCTCCGTTGCCCGTCAACGAACTTCTGATCCGGGTCCAGCCCGATCAGGCGATTCATCTGCAATTTCTGAACAAGGTTCCCGTTCCCCAGATGCAGATTGCCGAATGCAGTCTGAATCTGCGCTACGAGGCCGCTTTCAAGGGGACCTTGCCCGAGGCGTACGAAAGTCTGCTGCTCGATGTCCTGCGGGGCGACAAGAGTCTCTTTATCCGCAAGGACGAACTCGAGATCGCGTGGGATCTCTTCACCCCCGCGTTGCATGAGATCGAAGCGCAGCGCCAGAAGCCACAACTCTACCCCTATGGCTCGGAAGGCCCCCATCCCCTCTGAGGGGGGGGGCTTGCTTCCTCACCGTTGACGTTCGCGACGGCGGTTGGGGGATAGCCCCGTGTCTTTTCTGCGTTACATCAGAAGGTTGTAGATTTCCACGACCCGCTGGGCGGTGGTTTCCCAGCTGAAGCGTTTCACATTCTCGCGTCCCAGCTGGGCGAACTGGGCGCGCAGGTCCGCGTCGGTCAGGATCATGCGCAGTTTCTCCGTGATGAGATCCTCATCGCCGGGGTTGACCAGGAGGGCGCTGCCGCAGGTCACCTCGGGCACGGCCGCGTCCGCCCCCGCCAGAACGGGCAGCCCGGAGGCCTGGGCCTCGACGATTGGCAGGCCGAATCCTTCCCCGCGTGTGACCGAGAACAGCAGGGTGGCGCGGGCGTAGAGCACGCGTTTTTCCTCTTCGGTCACGGGTCCCAGAATCCGGATGTGCTCGTCGAGATCCATGTCGCGTACGATGCGCTGACACTCGGGGGGCAATTTGTCGTGTCCCAGCGCCAGAATAAATTTGAGTGAACCGAGGGTGTCGGGGTGTTGCTGTCGGACGCGTCCGAATGCGCGCAGCATACGCGGCAGATTCTTGTTCGGACTGGCCGTGCCGATGTAGAGCAGGTAGTTTTGCGGCAGTTTCAGATTTTTGTGAACCAGTTGCAGGAGCGCGTCTTCCGGGGGGGAACAGTAGGTTTCTTCGACCCCGGAACGGATGACGATCGTTTTGTGCTCGGACGAGGGAAAGTATTGCGAGAGGCTGTTCTTGGTGGCTTCGGAAACGGTCATGAGCCAGGTGGCGGATCGGATGAAATGGGGCATGGCGAGGCGTTGAAAGAACGCCGCCCGGCCTCCCCGAAACAGGGGCGGAGCCGCTCTTTCCGGACTTTCTTCCGGGTTGAGGAGGTTCAGGTCATGGATGGTCAGGATCATCCGTTTGATTCCCAGGAGGGGGGCCATGGGGGAGAGGCTGTGGAGAAAATCGCACTTGGCCCGCCGGACCCGTTGCCCGAACGAAAACAGGGTCCGCATGCTGACGGGCAGGGCGGGGTAGGTGACGACCCGGAAGTTCTCGCCCAGCCGCAGTCGCCGCGTGAAAGAGGTGTGGATGAAAACGGTGTACTCGTTTTCCTGATCCACTTTCGCGAGGCTGTTGAGCAGGTTCTCGCTGTACTTGGCGATTCCCGAATAATGGGCGTTCAGGTAACGGGCGTCAATGGCGATGCGCATGGCGGTTCCTTGGGACCCTCCCGTTCGTTACCGGGAAGAGGGAATACAGGCCTGAAGCGTCTGGCGGAACGCGTCCGCCTCCTGACGAGCCGCCTCGGCGAAATCCTTCCCTTTCGAGGCATACAGCACCGAACGCGACACATTGACCAGAACAGGGGCTGGACAGTCGCCCCAGGCTCCCTGAACGGCGGCCTGCGCCGAACCGCCCTGACTGCCAACACCGGGCAACAGGAACGGAAGCGACGGGGCGGTTTCCCGCACCCCGGCGATGCGCCGGGCCTGGGTGGCGCCGACTACCAAACCGACATTTCCCTGCGCATAGCGTTCCTCGAGGGCACGCGCTACCTTCAGGTAGAGACGTCCCGGCACCTCGAAGTCCGCCGCGCCGGGGTTCGACGTCAGGCACAACACGTAAAGGCCCCGGTCCGGGTACTCCAGAAAGGGTTCGAGGGTGTCGAGTCCCATGTAGGGGCTGAGCGTGACGGCGTCGGCGTTCCAGAATTCAAAGACGGACTTGGCATAACACCTGGCCGTGTTTCCGATGTCGCCGCGTTTGGCGTCGGCGATGACGGGCACGGTATCGGGGATTGCCTCGAGGATTTTCTCGAGGGCCTTGAGTCCCTCGATTCCCAACGCTTCGTAGAAGGCCCAGTTGGGCTTGTAAGCGCAGGCCAGGTCCGCCGTGGCCTCAATGATGGCGCGGCAGAAGCGGGCCACGTCGGCGGCGTTGCGGCGGCGGAAGACATCCGGCAGCTGGGCGGGGTCGGGGTCCAGACCCACACAGAGGAGCGAACGGTTCTTCTGTTGGGCGCGGGCAAGTTTCTGGAAAAAGGCGCGTGGTTTCATGAGGTGATTCTATGTTGTCCCTTCTGTCAAGTCAAGGTTGGAGAACGGGCGCGGGGCACTTTTTGTGCCGATAGGAGGCCGAGGGGTTCATTTCTGGACCATGATCTCCAGGATCAGGCGGTCCGTCTCGGTCATGCCTTTGGAACCGACGGTGGCCAGGTTCAGGATGGTCCGTTCCACGTCGTTGTCAATGATGCCGTCGTTGGCCGAGGCCGTGACGCCCGCCTGGGCCAGAATGGCCGCCTGCACGGCGGCGCTGACGCCCGTGGCGACCTTCAGCGCGCACCCTTCTTTGGCGCCATCGCAGATCATCCCGGACACATTGGCGATCATATTGTTCATGGCGCTTTTGATTTCCCGCAACGCTCCCCCGAGCAGGTAGGTGATGCCGCAGGCCGCCCCGGCCGCCGCCACCACGCAGCCGCACAGGGCCGAAAGGCGGCCCAGAGCCGTTTTGGTGTGGATGGCCAGGAGGTTGCTCAGGACCAGGGCGCGCAGCAGGCGTTCACGCGAGGAGCCCTGGCACTCGGCCATCGCCAGAACGGGGAGGGTGGCGGTCAGGCCCTGGTTTCCGCTGCCGGAATTGCTCATGACGGGCAGGCCGCACCCGGACATGCGGGCATCCACGCCGGCGGCGGTCAATGACATGGCGTGGGTCATCGGGTCGTCGCGCAGGATCGGGCTTGAGGCCAGGGTTTTCCCGACCCGCAGGCCGTAATCTCCCCGGAACCCTTCCTCGGCGGCGATCCGGTTCATCTCGGCGCCTTCATAGAGGAACTCGACTTCCGCCAGATCCACCTCGGTGGCAAAGGCGTAGATGCGGTCGGTATTCAACGCCTGGACGGGATGTTGCGAAGATGCTCTGGATGAAGGTTTTTTATCCAACTCCTTATGGAGCAGCACTTGATTGTTGAGTTCGACGGATTCGATGTGGGTGTGCCGGTCGCGGATCACGACCCGGGCCGTATCGGCGCCTGCACAGCACACGCTTTCGATGTACAGGGTCCCGGCGTTTTCCTGGACGTGGACCTGTACGCGTCCCGTCCGGACGAGTGCTTCCGCCCGGCGAGCCGTGTCGGGTTCGATGGCCTTGAGGACTTCCAGCTGGGCGTCGGACTTCCCGCCCAGCGCGCCCAGCGCCGCCGCAATCGGCAGGCCTTTCAGGGACGTGTGGGGCACGCCGACCCCCATGCCGTTCTTGAAGATATTCGGGCTGACGTGGACGGTAATGGATTCCGGGGGACGTCCCAAAGTTTCCGCCGCGCGGGCGCATCCGAGCGCCACGGCGATCGGTTCCGTACACCCCAGCGCGGGCGCCACTTCGTCTTTCAACAATTGCAGAATACTCTGGAATTCCGAGGTCAGCATGCGGTTTCCTTTGCGCCCAAACGGTTCGCTTTGTAGAATGAGGCGGATTTCGGGTTGCTCTGGAGGGCTGTCGCCTGTTTTTACTTCGGCAGTTCCACAACACGGCAGGATCGTGCCACAGGGGGGCGTTTTTGTCAATCGGACAATAAGTTGCGCGCCTCTTGTCCCGGAATCGGGAAAGACAGAAGATCTGCCGGTTTTACCGGGAATGAGGATGACGGAAAACATGGAAAAAGCGGAAAAAAGGGCCGGGTACTTGAAGGAATTATTGGCAGAGGAAGAAGCGGTCCGGGAGTTGAAGCGCGAAGCGCTCCATCTGCCGTCGTGGGATCTGTCGTACCGTCAGGTGGGGGAGGTGGAACTGTTGCTCGGTGGGGCCTGTTCCCCCCTGTCCGGTTTTCTGGGACGGGCCGATTCCGAGTCGGTTTATCGGACCCTGCGGCTGGCCGACGGGACCCTCTGGCCCCTGCCGCTCCATCTGGATGTGACGGAAGCGTTTGCGGCGGGATTGCGGTCGGGGGATCGGGTGGCGTTGCGGCACCCCGAGGGGATGGTGCTGGCCGTCCTGACGGTCGAGGACGTCTGGGCGCCCGACCGGGAAGCGGAGGCGCAGGCGCTCTATGGGACGGCGGACGAGCGGCACGCCGGGGTGTTTCAATGGGTCCACGAGACCGGACCTTTCTCTGTCGGCGGGCGGCTCGAGGGGGTTGAACTGCCGGGGCATCACACCTTCAAGTCCCTTCGTCTGACTCCGCGCGCCCTGGGTCAGGCGTTCGAGGAGCGGGG